>JBOGXX010000034.1:0-9462 GCA_050696475.1 Solirubrobacteraceae bacterium
CATCTCCACCGGGCGCGTCACCTTCGAAGATGACACCGGATCTTTCGACCCGGTGATCAGCGACGGCAGCGACATATATCTCACCGGCTACAGCAGCCTCTTTGGCCTGCAGCCCACCGATCTGCCCGCCACGCCAACGGCGCCGCTGAGAACGCAGTCCAAGCCTAGGCGCCCGGCGAGCACGAAGCGCCGGAGCTGAACGCCCGCGACAGCGAGAAGCGCGCGCGCACCACCGCTTCGCCGGGAGCGCGCACGCTCACCACCGTCCAGCCGCCCGACGCTCGCGCCACGCAGCCGCTGCCGCGCGTCAGCGTCCAGTACGGCGTGTAGCGAACGCGCACCACGAAGCTGCCGGCGCGGCGCGCACTCAGGGAGAACGAGTCGTGGCCAAGCGCCTCCAGCGTGCCCGGACCCGACGCCAGCGGCGTCGCGCCGAGCACCCGGTAGATGCGCCAGTGGGTAGTCGCGAACACCTCGCGCAGATACGGCAGCCCGCCGCGTATCAGGCGTCCCTCCTGCTTGCTTGAGGAGTCCAGGGGGAGATCTGGGAGCGCCACGTACGACACCGCCTGCTGGTGCAGCCAGCGCTCGTAGGAGGCCGCCGTCAGAGCGCCCGCCAACAGCACGTCGTCGTAGCGGGTTTCCATCTGCTTCTCCCACCCGCGCGCCAGCGCCACGCTCGGCGCGAGCAGCGCAGCCTCCCAGTGCGAGCGCGTAAGCGGCACCTCCACGCGCACCGGGCCGCCGTGCTGCTGCGCCAGAAAACGCTTCACCGGGGCGTAGTAGGAGGCGCTCGTCGCTTCGCTGCCCGCCACCGCCCGCGTCTCGCGAATCGGCCCCCAAAGCACCCATCCCGCTGCCAGGCACAGCGCCAGCGCGCCCACGGGGCCGATGCGTCCCAGCACACCCGTCCTCGAGCGCCCGGTCGAGACACCGTCCGTACGAGCATCGCCCCCAGACAGCAGCGCGCACAGCATCAGCGGCCCTGCCAGCAGCACCCCGTAGCGCTCCACGTTGCTCCCGATCGGCGAGTGCACCGCCGCACAGCCCACACAAGCCAGCAGATACACGCAACCCCCGATTCGCAGCAACCGCTCCCGTGACGGCAGCGCCCACAGGAACGCCAGCACCACCACGATCGTCGCTGCGAACGACCAGAACGGATAAGGCTCATAACCGCCTTCCGGGAACAGCGCAACCCCCGCCAGCACCACCACCACGGCCGGTCCCGCCAGCGTCAGCAGCGCGCGCGGCGAGCGCCGCGACAGCGTCACCGTCAGGCCAGCCAGGCCCAGCAACGCGCCCGCCACGGGACTCGCAGCCGCGCACAGTGCCGCCAGAGCTCCCGCCGCGAGCCAGCGTTCACGGATCAGCGCAAGGCCCGCAGCCAGCGCCAGCGGGACGCCCAAAGCGAACGTCATCTGCCCACTCCACACCTCGCCAAGCGCCGCCACTGCGAACCACAACCCCGCCCAGCCGGCGCGCCTGCCGTAGACGGCGTCCGCCGCACGCCAGAACAGCAGCGTCGAGGCCATCACGCACAGCGCTCCCAGCAGCCGCAACCCCACCAGCGACGCCAGCGGCGGGTACAGGAGGCTGTAGCCCGGTATGTAGTGGCCCGCATACCAGTTGTCGTCCCACACCACGAACCCCTGCGTGCGGAACAGGCTCACGCGGTAGAGCTGCGCCGCCAGATCGGGCGTGCGCGGCTGAACCACCAGCCAGATCGCGGTCAACACCGAAGTGAACGCCACCAACCCCAGCCATCCCGCCGGCACGCGTGCGCCGCGCGCGCTCATAAGATCAGCGCCGGTTCGCCGTGCAGGCTCAGCGCACCCCGGCTCTCCCGCCGCGATCCTCGCCGCGTCGCGTCCCCGTGAGCCGTCCAACGGCCCCGAGGTAGCTGTCCTGCCAGTGGGCACGCCAAGATAATGACGGCCATGAGCGTCGCCACCGTCAACACGCGAGCCCCTCGAGGGCGCACGGCCGTGCTCGCGCTGCTCGCGCTCTGCGCCGCCCTGGCGCTCGCCGGCTGTGGCACGAGCCAGCCCGGCGAGGTCTCAGCCGGCGAGCTCGCCGAAGCGCAGACGTTCCCCTACTTCCGCGTCTACTGGGTCGGGCGCAGCTTCGCCGGGCGCCCGCTCGCCGCCGCCGACGGCTTCAAGGGCTACGTGCCCACCGTCGGTGACAGTGTCTACTACGGCGACTGCGTCAACAGCAAGGGCCTGCTCGGCGGCGGCAACTGCGAGCTGCCGCTGCAGGTAACCACCGTCATCTACATCCTGCACTCCAACAAGGCGCTCGGCGGGCAGCGGAACATCCTCGTGCGTGGCGTGCCGGCCACAGTCTATGACGAAGGCCGCGCGATCGAGATCTACACCGGCAGGGTGGCCATCGACGTGTTCTCCGACAGCTACGCCCACGCGCTGCAGGCCAGCGAACGGCTCTACCCTGTCAACGCGCCCGGCTCGCCCGCCGGCAACCTGCCGGTGCCCGTCTACTGCCCCGGCCTTTACGGCGCGCGCTCACCGGAACTGCAGCGCGTGATGTCCGACCTCCCCCGGCGCATCTGTCAAATGACCTACGCCACACAGGCGTACACCGAAAAGATCACCGGCAAGCCACCCTCCGACTAGGGCTCTCCGGACTAGTGACTGACCATCGGCGCCACCGGCTTGCCGATCTCCCTACGCAGGCTCAGGAACGCGACCGAGCCGATCAGCGCCGGCACCCACAGGGAGATCGCGCGGTAGACGATCACAGACGCGATCGCCACCGACGCCGGGCGCACGTGGAAGAGCAGCAGCATTCCCACCAGCCCACCTTCCACCGCCACGAAGCCCCCGGGAACAGGCACGGAGTTGGCGAGCATGCCCACCAGGTAGGCCATCGCCACCACCCAGAAGGACGGCGCGTGGCCGAACGCCGCCAGGCACGCCATCAGCACGAGGTTGTCAAAGCACCAGTATCCGAGCGCGCCCGCCAGCCGCCAGTCGTGGGCGCGGATCATCGCCAGCGCGTCCGTCACACCGCCGCTCACCGCCACCAGCAACACCGTCAGGCGACCGCTTTTCGTGCGCCTGGCCACCGCAGCGCGGCGCGCCCAGGCCGCCAGTCCGAGCGTGCCCGGGATCATCGCCAGCGCCGCCGCCGCCGGCGCCAGCGTGAGCAGCGGGTCACGCGAGCCCGGCAGCAGCCCCAGCCACATCGCTATCCCGATCACCGCCACCGCCGCCACATTCACGGCGCTCGTCAGCACGAACATCAGCACCGAGCGCTTGGCGATCCGCTCCACCGAGATCCCCTTGCTGCGCAGCACCCACGCGCCCAGCGCGATCCCAGCCAGACCGCTCACCGACACGGCCGAATTGACCGCCAGCTCCGCCAGCGACAGACGCGAGCTGAGGCTGCGCCCCAGGCGCCCGAACACCAGGCTGAACAGGATCACATACCCCAGGCAGGACAGCAGCTCGAGCGCCACCCCCACGATCACCCATGGCACGTTCGCTTTCGCGATGCGGTCCGCCGCTTCGTCGAGTCCCGGCACACCCACCAGCAGCGCCGCGATCAAAGCGAAGAAGATCGCCAAGCTGATGATGCTGTTTCGCAGAGTGCGCGATTGGGCTGCCATCGCGGCAGCGCCGTCCCGGCCCTCAGCTTCCTGCTCGACGATGACCCCTGCCCTCCCGATTCTTAGCCGTCTCTTCGCTTTTCCTTACGCGCATGTCCACGCCGTCCATCACGCTAGCCTGATAACCGCGCTTTACCGTTGCGACGGGGACAATGCGGACCCTGGAACGGACCCCACACGCATGACTGAGCAGGCACGCATACTGGTCGTCGACGACGAGCCCGCCGTCCAGAACGCGCTGTTGCGAGCGCTCATGATCGAACACTACGACGTGGACAGCGCCCGCGACGGGCTCGAGGCCCTCGAGATGCTCGGCAGCTCGTCCTACGAGGCGATGATTCTCGACATCGCGATGCCGCGCATGGACGGGCTGGAGGTCTGCAAGCGGCTGCGCGACAGCGGCGACGGGACGCCCGTGCTGATGCTCACCGCCCGCGGCGAGGTCGACGATCGCGTCGCCGGCCTGGACGCAGGCGCCGACGACTACCTCGTCAAGCCCTTCGCGCTGCGCGAGCTGCTCGCGCGGGTGCGAGCGCTGCTGCGCCGCGTCGGCGAGGAAGACGGCAAGGCGGAGGTCCTCGCCTTCGATGACCTCCGCCTGGACCTGCGCGCACACGAGGCCTGGCGAGGCGAGCGTCTGCTCGCGCTCACGCGGACCGAGTTCCTGCTGCTCGAGCTGTTCCTTCGCCACGCCCGCCAGGTGCTCACGCGCTCGACGATCTTCGAGAGCGTCTGGGGCTATGACTTCGGCTCGAGCTCCAACTCGCTCGGGGTCTACATGGGTTACCTGCGGCGCAAGACCGAGCTGGACCGTGAGCCGCGGCTGCTGCACACCGTACGCGGTGTCGGCTACGTGCTGCGGACTCAGCCATGAGCTTCCGCCGGCGCATCACGATCGCCTCCGCCGCCGCCGTGGCGGTCGCAGTGGTGCTCGCGTCGCTGCTGATCTACGTGCTCACCTCTGATCAGCTCTACAAGCAGGTCGACACGCAGCTCACCCACCGCGGCGCCCAGGCGAAGGTCCTCGTCGGCACCCTCGAGCAACAGGGGACGGGCACGGTGACCGCCAGCCGGCGCGCGCGACTGCGCCGAGTGGTCGAACAGGCGCTCGAACCGCCGGCGCGCGGATCTGGCGGGGCGGGCACGCACAAGCCCGCCACTAAAAAGAGCTCGGATTCGCGCAACATCTTCGGCAACCTGCCACCTGGACCCGATCAGGTTCGAGGCTACCAGCAGGTGGTAAACGCCAGCGGGACGATCCTCGACCGCTCAGCGCGCGGCGTGTCGCTGCCGGTCGAAGCGCGCACGCGCGCGCTCGCCAAAGAGGGCGGCGCGTCGTTCTTCAGAGACGCCAACGTCGACGGCACCCACCTGCGGATCCTCGCCGAGCCGCTCGGCACCGGGCGCGCCGTGCAGTTCGCCCAGCCGCTCACCGAAGTCGACAACCTGCTCAGCCGCCTGCGACTGATCCTGGTGCTGCTGGACCTCGGCGGTATCGCACTCGCGGCGCTGCTGGGACGTCTCGTCGCCGGCACCGCCATGAAGCCGGTCAAGCGCCTCACGCAGGCTACCGAGCACATCGCGCTGACGCACGATCTCAGCGGACGGATCAAACCGTCGGGCGAGGACGAGCTCGCGCGGCTGGCCACCAGCTTCAACGCCATGCTCGACGCGCTCGAGAGCTCCATGAGCGCGCTCGACGCCTCCGTGCACGCTCAGCGCCAGCTCGTTGCCGACGCCTCCCACGAGTTGCGAACTCCCGTCACCAGCCTGCGCACCAACATCGAGATCCTGCAGCACAGCGATCAGGAGATGGACCCGATCGAGCACCGGCGACTGCTGTCTGACGTCGTCGAGCAGATCGAGGAGCTCACGATGCTGATCAACGACCTGATCGAACTCGCCCGCGGCGAGGAGCCGTCCGCCGACGCCGAGGAGCTGCGTCTGGACCTGCTCGTCACCGATGTGCTCGGACGCGCCCGCAGGCACTCGCCGGCCACCCCCGTCGACGCGCGGCTGCAGCCGACGATCGTCACCGGCGTGCCCGCGCGCCTGGAGCGCGCGATCGGCAACCTGATTGACAACGCCGTCAAGTACAGCCCCAACGGAGAGCCCGTCGAGGTCCGCCTCCACGACGGCGTGCTCACCGTCCGTGATCACGGCCCCGGCATCGTCGCCGAAGATCTGCCGCACATCTTCGACCGCTTCTACCGCGGCGCCGAGGCGCGCGGGCGTCCCGGCTCCGGGCTGGGCCTGGCAATCGTACGCCAGGTCGCCGTGCAGCAGGGTGGCAGCGTCACCGCCGAGCCCGCCGCCGACGGCGGCACGCTGATGCGCTTCACCCTCCCAGGCGCGGAGGTCCTCGAGCCCGCCGAGCACTCTCGCGTCCTCTACGAGCGCTCGCCCGCCTGAGAGCGCTCTGCGGCTGCCCCGAGGCGGGCTGTCGAGCACGCCTTGGCCTCTGTCCGCGCGAGGGAGCCACGGTTCGATCGAGCCTTGATGGCGGCGTCGCGAAAGCGCGCCGGCGAGAGGCCGTAGCGGCGTCTGAAGACGCGCGCGAAGTTTGGGCCGTGGCGGTAGCCCACCAGGCGTGCCACGTCCGCCACCGGGATTGAGCGCTGCTCGATCAGCAGCTCGGCGGCCGCTGACATGCGCCGTGCCAGGAGGTCCTCGCGGAAGCTCATCTCACCGAACTGCGCATACGCTCGCTGCAGCTGACGCGGAGAGCTCGCGAGCGCCCTCGCAACCTCCGCGAGCGTCAGCGCCCGCCGGTAGTGGCGCGCCACCACGACCCGCGAGAGCAGGTAGAGCCGCTGGCGCGCAGAGACGGTGTTGGGGCGCACTCCTTCCACTCCGACGGCCCACCGCGAGCGTGACGCCTGCTGCCGCCGGCGCGCCGCGAGACGTGTGTGCGGCGTGTGAGGGGGTTGACGAGAAGACACCAACCTGAGACATTTCCTGGCAGGAGATGCCCATCGGGCGCGCGTGGGATGCCCTCGCGGTCGGCGCCCGGACACCGAGGGAGGGGTGAGAGGTGAAGAAGATCGCACTGCTGGCGGCGCTGGGAACGTTCGCGCTCGCCGGCGCCACGGCCGCCGGCGCGGGCGCCGCGGAACCGGCCTTCTACGAATGCGCCAAAGTCGCCCACGGCGAATTCGACGGCGCCTTCTGCGAGGGCACCGGACACGGCAAGCCGCGCTGGGATCTGCGGGAAGGCCTCGGCAAGCGCAAACACAGCTTCTTCATCAAAGCCGGCGCCACGCGCTTCGACCGGCCGCCTTACGCGTGCACGAGCTCGAGCCTGAGCGGCGATCTCACCAGCACCACCAGCTTTGGGCACATGCGCATCACGCTCGACGGGTGCACCGGCTCCGCAGGCGTCGCGCCGGCGTGCACGTCCGCAGGCCAGAGGCTCGGCGTGGTCGTGCTGGCGCCGCTGTCGGGCGTGCTGGGCTACATCGACAGGGAAGCGCACGAAGTCGGCGTCAGCGTCTCGAGCGAAGACGGTGGCCCGGTCGCCGCGATGAAGTGCGGCGGCGCGAGCTTTCAGCTGAACGGCTCGCTCGTCGGCGTGCTGTTCGGGGCCGACGTCAACAACGTCGAGAAAAGGTTCAAGCTGCGGTTCGCGTCCGTTCTAGAAGGCTTTCCACAGGTCGAACAGCTCGAAGGCGGCCCGCCTGACACGCTCAGCGTGCTCGACCTCGCCAACGGCGAAGAAGAACGCGACGAAGTCGAACAGCTCGCGTTCCGCGGCGACATCCCGCGGCTCGAGATCAAAGCCTGAGACTCGGGCCGGCATAGCGCGCGGCGGTCCGTTGGACCGCCGCACCGTACGCGCCGCCGAACAGCAGCGCGTGCACCAGCAGTGGCAGCAGCTGGTAGAGCCCGACACGCTCGCGCCAGCCATCCGCCAGCGGCGTCAGCTCCTCGTACGCCGCGAACACTCGCTCCGACGGAGAGCCGAACAGACGCAGCATCGCCAGGTCCACCTCGCGGTGGCCGCCGTAGGCGCTCGGGTCGATCAGCCACGGCCGCCCGTCGGTGTCGATCATCACGTTGCCCGACCACAGATCGCCGTGCAGGCGCGCAGGCGTCTCAGCCGGGCCGCACAGCTCCGCCAGCCGCGCGCAAACCCGCTCCACCGTCTCGACCGCGCCCGCCGTTAGCGCGCCGCGCTCGCCAGCCAGCCGTGCCAGCGGCAGCAGCCTGCGCTGCGCATAGAACGCCGGCCAGTCCTCCGCCGGATCGTTCGGCACGGTCAGCCAGCCGAAGCGAGCGGGTGAAGGCGCCGGCCCGTCGACGCCGAAGCTCCCCGCGCCAGCCGCGTGCGTGGCAGCGAGCCCCCGCCCCAGCTCCTCCGCCCCCGCGAGGTCCAGCGCGCCTGTTGCCGTAGGCTCGATCCACTCGAGCGCGAGGTAGCGCTCGTCCACCTCCAGCACCCGCGGCGCGCGCAGCGCTCCGGGCTCGGCCAACCACCCGAGGCCCGCCGCCTCTGCTGCGTACTCGTTCGGCGCGGCGTCGGCGCGCGTCTTCACGAACGCGACCGTGCCGTCCGCCAGCACCACGCGAAACGCCTCGTTGATGTCGCCGCCGCCCACGCGTCGAGCCTCGCGCGCGCCAGCCGGGACGCTCACCGCAGGCGCCCCGCCTGGATCTCGGCCAGCAGCCCTTCGCACGCCGCCTGCACGAGGCCGAGGACCTCCTCGAAGCCGCCGGCGCCGCCGAAGTAGGGGTCGGGCACGTCGAGCTCAGCCGTGCTGTGGGGATCGAACTCGCGCAGCAGCCGCACCTTCGCGCGCTCGCGCTCGCTGCCCGCCATGCGCCTGAGCTCGCGCGCGTTCTCCCCGTCCATCGCCAGCAGCAGGTCGAACTCAGCGAAGTCCTCGCGTCGCACCTGCCGTGCGACTCCCTCGAGCGCGAGCCCACGCGCACGCGCCGCCGCGGCGGCGCGCTCGTCGGGCGCGCAGCCGATGTGCCACGCACCCGTCCCCGCCGAGTCGATCTCGATGTCGTCCTGCACACGGGCGTCGGCGACGAGCGCGCGCATCGCCCCCTCTGCGGTCGGCGAGCGGCAGATGTTGCCGAGGCACACGAACAGCAAACGCATCTTGCGCCGGCGCGCGCCGGCATCGGCGCCGGCGTCGGCGCGACCGGCATCGCGCGCAGCCGCGCCGGACATGGCGCTACTCCTCCCCCAGCTCCAGCACCGCCAGGAACGCCTCCTGCGGCACCTCCACGCGGCCCACCTGCTTCATCCGTTTCTTGCCCTCGCGCTGTTTCTCCAGCAGCTTTTTCTTGCGCGTGATGTCGCCTCCGTAGCAGCCGGCGATCACGTCCTTGCGGAACGCCTTCACCGTCTCGCGCGCGATCACATGCGCGCCGATGGCAGCCTGGATCGGCACGTCGTACTGCTGGCGCGGGATCCGCTTGCGCAGCTTCTCCGTCAGCGCGCGACCCATCTCATACGCCTTCTCGCGATGCACCACCATCGACAGCGCGTCAACCGTGTCGCCCGCCAGCAGCACATCCAGCTTCACCAGATCCGACGGCTTCATCGCGCTGATCTCGTAGTCCAGCGACGCATAGCCTTTCGTGCGCGACTTCAGCTGATCGAAGAAGTCCAGCACGATTTCTGCCAGCGGCAGCTCGTAGGTCATCTGCACGCGCTCGGGGGAGAGGTAGTGCAGGCCCGTGTGCACGCCGCGGCGCTCTTGACACAGGCCCATGACGGCGCCCACGAACCCTTTCGGCGCGATCACCGATGCGGTGATGAACGGCTCGCGGATCTCCTCGATCGTGCCCGGGTCGGGCATGTCGGAGGGGTTGTGAAC
>JBOGXX010000035.1:0-2178 GCA_050696475.1 Solirubrobacteraceae bacterium
TCCTGGTCGCGCAGGTTCGCAGCCTTCTCGAACTCCTGCGCCGCGATCGCGGCCTCCTTCCCGCGACGCGTCTCCACGATCTCATCCTCGAGGTCGCGGTAGACCGGGGGTTGGGACATCGAGCGGATCCGCAGTCGCGAGGCGGCCTCGTCGATCAGGTCGATCGCCTTGTCGGGGAGGAAGCGCTCGGAGATGTAGCGGTCGGCCAGATCGGCTGAGGCGGCGAGCGCCTCGTCGCTGATGTTGACCCGGTGGTGCTGCTCGTAGCGGTCGCGCAGGCCCTCGAGGATCTGCACGGTCTGCTCGATCGAGGGCGGGTCGACCTTGATCTGCTGGAAGCGCCGCTCCAGCGCGGAGTCGCGCTCGAGGTACTTGCGGTACTCGTCGAGGGTCGTCGCGCCGATCGTCTGCAGCTCGCCGCGGGCGAGCGCGGGCTTGAGGATCGAGGCGGCGTCGATCGCGCCCTCGGCGGCGCCGGCGCCGACGAGGTTGTGGAGCTCGTCGATGAACAGGATGATGTCGCCGCGGTGGGTGATCTCCTTCATCACCTTCTTCAGGCGCTCCTCGAACTCGCCGCGGTACTTGGAGCCGGCGACCAGCGCCGCGAGGTCGAGCGTGTAGATCTGCTTGTTCTTGAGCAGCTCGGGAACCTCGGAGCTGGTGATGCGCTGCGCCAGGCCCTCCACGACGGCGGTCTTGCCGACGCCGGGCTCGCCCACGAGCACGGGGTTGTTCTTCGTCCGCCGCGAGAGGATCTGCATGATCCGCTCGATCTCGGTCTCGCGTCCGACACACGGGTCGAGCTTGCCTTCGGCGGCGAGCTTGGTCAGGTTGCGCCCGAACTGATCGAGCAGCTTGGATGACTTCTTGCCCTCGCCGGAGGCGCCCGCGCCGGCGCCGGCAGCGGCGGCGGCCTGGCCCTGACGGCGACCGCCGGGACCGGAGAGCATGCGGATGACCTCGTTGCGGATCTTCTCGGAGTCGGCGTCGAAGTCGAGCAGGATGCGGGCGGCGACGCCCTCGTTCTCGCGAACCAGGCCGAGCAGGATGTGCTCCGTGCCGATGTAGTTGTGGCCGAGGCTCAGAGCCTCGCGCAGCGCCAGCTCCAGAACCTTCTTGGCGCGCGGCGTGAACGGGATCTGCCCGGAGGTGACCTCCTCACCGGAGCCGACGATCCGCACGACCTGCGCGCGCACCCGCTCGACGGTGATGTCCAGGCTCTCGAGGACACGCGCGGCGAGCCCCTCCTCCTCGCGCAGGAGGCCGAGCAGGATGTGCTCGGTGCCGATGTAGTTGTGCTTGAGCGTTCGCGCCTCCTCCTGCGCGAGAACGACGACCTGCCGGGCCCGTTCTGTAAATCGCTCGAACATGGTGTGATTCCTTCCTGCCGGGACGATACCTCGGAGCTTCGGACCCAGAAAACTACGCCTGATGGAGAGTCTACCAACCGGCCAGTCTGCCTTATCAGGGTCATCGGCAGGCCGCGGCCGGGGCTTGATCGCCGGGCGCCGGGGACGCTCAGTCGCGCATCGCGGGGAACAGCACGACCTCGCGGATCGAGTCGCGTCCGGTCAGCAGCATGACCAGCCGGTCGATCCCCAGGCCGACGCCACCGGTGGGCGGCATCCCCTGCTCGAGCGCCTCGAGGAAGGCCTCGTCGTAGGGCATCGTCTCGGCGTGCTCGTCGATCGCCTCGAGTCGCCGCTGGGCCTCGAAGCGCTCGCGCTGGACGTCCGCGTCGATCAGCTCGCTGAAGGCGTTGGCGATCTCCATGCCGCCGGCGAACGCCTCCCAGCGCTCGACCAGCCCGGGCGCGCTGCGGTGCGGGCGCGCGAGCGGTGAGATCTCGATCGGGTAGTCGAGGACGAACGTCGGCTGCAGCAGGCTCGGCTCGACGTACTTGGAGAGCAGCGCGTCGGCCATCTCGAACCAGATCGCGCTGGTCTCGACGTCGAGGCCGCGCTCGCGGATCGCGGCGGCGAGCGCCTCGGCGTCGCTGCACCCGGCGAGGTCGATGCCGGTCGCCTGCTGGATCGCCTCCACGAAGCGCACACGCGCCCACGGGGCGCAGAAGTCGAGCTCGCCCTCGTAGCCGGCGGCGCGCGCCGCGTCGGCGACGATCGCTTCTGTGCGCCTGGCCTCGTCCTCGTAGTCGGCGTAGGCCTCATACCACTCGAC
>JBOGXX010000036.1:0-4610 GCA_050696475.1 Solirubrobacteraceae bacterium
GTGAGATGCCAGTCGACGAGGTAGTGGTCGGTGAACTGCGGATGGTTGGCGATGTCCTGGAGGTAGTCGAACACCTCCTCGCGGGGGGCTGAGATGACGATCGATACGGAAACCGGGTCCACGGCGAGCGCAAGTCTAATCACCGCAGCCGCGCGGGCGCGGCGTCGCCGGCTAGGCCGCGCGGGCCCTGAGGCGGACGGCGTGCCCGCGCTCGAAGTGCCTGACGATCTCGCTGGCGAGCGGAGACTCGCGCCGCGCGGGGCGGCACAGCTCGCACACGATCCGCTGCTGCCCGTCCCCGTAGACGTGGATCTGCTCGCCGGTCAGCGGCGTGCGCCCGCAGTCCATGCAGCAGTCCCGGGCCGCCTCCAGGGCGCCGAGGCCGCGCCGCAGGAGCCCTCGCTCGAGTTGCTCCACGTGTGATGCATAGAAGGCCATGTGCTCCTGCTTTTCGCCACCCGCGCCCGCCCTCCTGCAGCCACAACACCTGTCCCGGCGCCTCGCCTGCGGTCGGCCCGCCCGCAAGCATGCGGGACATCCTGGGCCGGTCGCCGCGCGGGCCGCTCGGGCCGCGCCGCGACCGCCGCGGTGGTTTGAACGACGGGGCCGCCGGGTACACCTGAGGTGTCGAACGCGACGCGCGAGGACCTCGGCGAGGCCTCGCGGCCCGGTCGGGATACGGATATTCAGAACCATGGACCATCTCGAGAATCTTGTTATGATCGCCACCAGATTCCCCCGACCCGAGGGACGGCCCCCCCGGCAGCGACGGCCAGCGGCTACATGTAGGGAGGAGCGCAAGATGGACCCGGTCACTTCGGGCACACTCGTCGGAGCAGGCTCCTTCAGTTGCGAGCGCTGTGGCTACACGCTCACGCTCGAGGGGCCCGACACGCTCACCGCATGCCCCGGGTGCGGCGGGCAGGAGTTCGTCCGCGCGTCGCTGTTCGGCACCGAGCGAACCAGCGCCGGGGTGACCGAGGCGAGCGCCACGGACGCGAACAACGGCGAGCTCGTCCAGCCCCCCGCGCCCGGCCACGACGAGCGCCTCGCCACGGCCCGGGGGCAGATCGAACAACCCGGTGAGTATCTCTGCTACGAAGAGGGCGAAGAGCTGCGCACGGTCGCGCTGACGCGCGAGTGGACGCGGGTCGGACGCAGCCTGGCCGCGGATGTGCGCTTCGACGACCCCACCGTGTCCCGCCGCCACGCCCTGATCGTGCGACACCCCGACGGCGTTCGCGTGCTGGATGATCGCAGCCTCAACGGCGTATTCGTCAACGGCGCGCGCGTGGACGGCAGGGTCCTCAACGACGGCGACGAGATCATCGTCGGGCGCTATCGACTGTCGTTCGTGAGCGTTCCAGCGACGGAAGTGGGCTTCGAGGAGAAGTCTCAAACCGCTTCACTGAACACCACCGGCTGAGCGATCTATTCGGGCCGCCGGAGGCCGCCTTCGACCTTGCGACTGCCACAGCGTGTGCCGCGCGGCTGCCACCATGTGTGCCGCGCGGCGTAGTATCGGCCGACGATGGCGAAAACGATCGCTGTGCTCTCGCAGAAGGGCGGCACCGGCAAGACCACGACGGTGCGCACGCTCACAGACGTCCTGCGTCGCGGCGGCGTTCGCACGCTGGCCGTCGATCTCGATCCCCAGGGAAACCTGTCGGACTACTTCGACCTGCCGACCGACGTAGAGCCGACGATCGCGGACGTGCTCACCGGTCGCAGCTCGGCGGCGAAGGCGATTCACGAGGACGTCATCCCGGCCAACCTCAGCCTCGCAGAGGCCGAGCTGGTGCTGGGCGGCAAGCTGGGCCGCGAGCTGACGCTCAGGCGCGCGCTGGCGAAGACCGGCGAGGAGTACGAGGTGATCCTGATCGACTGTCCGCCGTCGCTCGGGCTGCTGACGGTGAACGCGCTCATCGCCGCCGACCGCGCGCTGATCACCGCCGAGGCGCAGTACTTCGCGCTGCAGGGCGTCGAGCAGGCGATGGAGGTGGTCGAGCTGGCGCGCGACAGCCTCAACCCCGAGCTCTCGCTGCTCGGCGTGCTGCTCAACCTCGCCGACATGCGCACCGTGCACTCGCGCGAGGCGCTGGATTCGCTGAAGGAGCGCTTTGGCGGGGAGGTCTTCGGCTCCGTCATCCGCGCCTCGATCGCCTACGCCGAGTCGGCCGAGCGGGCGCGGTCGATCCTCGACCACCGGCCCGATCTCGGCGCCGATTACCTCGCGCTGGCCAGCGAAGTGCTGCGGCGCCTGGACGGCTTGGATGGCGCCGAGAAGCGCGTGGCGAAGCTCGCTCAGAGCGCCGCCACATAGGCTCCCTGCGGCTCGAACGCGGCACGCTGGAGCTTCGCCCAGCCGTCGATCAGCGGCCGCAGCGCCTCGGCGACCGAGCCGGTCTGCTCGTAGAAGCACCACACGAGAACCGTCGGCCCGGCCCCCGAGATCGTGGCACCCAGCGCCCCCAGCTCGCGCGAGCGCTCGGCGAGCTCAATCGAGCGCGGAAACAGCCCCGCGCGCGCCTGCTGGTGCAGCCGGTCGTGCAGGCCACGCGCGAGCAGGTCCCAGTCCCCGCTGGTCAGCCCGAGCGTCAGGAGCGCCGCGTGCGCGACGTTGAACACGGCGTCGCGCATCGGCACCTCGGACGCCAGCGCCGCCCGCGCCGCGCGCGTGTTCACCGCCTGCTCGGGCACCACCGCCAGCGCCTCCAGGCCTGTCGGCGGGTCAAAGCGCGTCGCCTGACCGTCCGCGCAGATCACGAAGCCTCCGTACAGCGCCGCGGCGGCGTTGTCGGGATGGCCCTCCATCTGGCTCGCGTGCACCAGCAGGTCGGCGTCCAGCTCGAACATGTGGTCGGCCGCCATCAGCCCCGCGACGATCGCCGCCGCGCTCGAGCCGAGACCGCCGGACAGCGGGATCTGCGAACGGATCCTGAATGTGAAGTCCTCCGCCGGGTGCAGCCGCTCGAAAGCGCGAACGCACAGGTTCTCCCGACCCCGCGCGATCGGCAGCTCCGTCTCGATCGCGAAGGCGCCCGTCTCCTGCACCTCCACCTCCAGCGTGAGCGCCAGTGCCGCGGCCATGCAGTCGAACCCCGGGCCCAGGTTCGCCGAGGACGCGGGCACGCGCACCAGACGGCGGCGTCCGAGACGGGAGGGACCCGGCTCGTCGGCCTGCGGGCGGCTGCGCCACCCGTCAGGCGCCACCCAGCACCGCCTCCTCGATCGCCTCCGTCTCAGCCGCGCAGCTGATCATGCGGCCGTCGTTGTTGGCGATCGCCGTCTCCGGGTCCTTCAGCCCGCGGCCGGTGAGCACGCACACGACCTGCTCGGCGCCGTCGGCGCCGTACTTGAGCAGGCCCGCCACCGAGGCCATGGAGGCCGGCTCACAGAACATGCCTTCCTTGGAGGCGAGCAGACGGTAGGCGTCGAGGATCTCTGCGTCGCTGACCACGCGGATCGCCCCGCGCGACTCCGTCGCCGCCGCCATCGCGTCCTCCCAGCGGACGGGGTTGCCGATCCTGATCGCGCTCGCCACGGTTTCCGGGTGCTCGATGACTTTGCCCTCGACCAGCGGCGCGGCGCCCTCCGCCTGCAAGCCGAACAGCTTCGGCGAGGCGCCCATCTCGCGAAAGCCACGCCAGTAGGAGGTGATGTTTCCGGCGTTGCCCACCGGTATGAACAGCGCGTCGAGGCCGCCTTCAAGGCCCTCGTGGATCTCGAACGCAGCCGTCTTCTGGCCTTCGATGCGAAAGTTGTTGACGGAGTTCACGAGCACGATCGGATGCGTGTCCGTGAGCTCGCGCACCAGCTTCAGAGCCTCGTCGAAGTTGCCCTTCAGCGAGATCACGCGTGCGCCATGCATCAGCGTCTGGGCCATCTTGCCCTGCGCGATCTTGCCCTCCGGGACGATCACCGCGCAGGTGATGCCCGCGCGCGCCGCATACGCGGCGGCGCTCGCGGCCGTATTTCCCGTGGAGGCGCAGATCACGGCCTTGGCGCCGTCGCGCACGGCTGCGGAGACCGCGCACGTCATGCCGCGGTCCTTGAACGACCCCGTGGGATTGGCGCCCTCGAGCTTCAGTCGCACGGTCGCGCCCACGATCTCTGAGAGCACCGGCGCGCGCAGCAGCGGCGTCGATCCCTCCTGCAGGCTCACCAGCGGATCGCCCGGCTCGAACGGCAGGCGCGTGCGGTAGCGCTCGATCAGCGGGACGTGCGCTCCCGTCGGCGCAATCGCTTCGACACGGGGCACCTTGACGCTCGCCTGGCTCGCCTCTCTCATACGAACTCCTCTTCGATCACGCGAATTGTCCTGGGGGTCGAGCGTAGGAACTCGAAGTCGCCGAGCCGCTCGATCGCCTGCCCGAGCCGCGACTCGAGCACGGGATGGGTGATCATCACCAGCCGCGCGTGCTCGCCCATGCCGCGCTGCACGACCGACTTGATCGAGACGTCGTGCTCGCCGAGCACGCGCGTGACGGCCGCGAGCACGCCGGGCACGTCTTCGACGTCGAGGTGCAGGTAGTAGGCACTGCTGACGTCGGAGATCAGCTTCAGCGGCAGCGGCGGCGCCGGCGGACGGGCGCCGCCGGTCATCACGC
>JBOGXX010000037.1:0-11318 GCA_050696475.1 Solirubrobacteraceae bacterium
GATGTAGGACATCTCGATCCGCCCCGGGTGCCCGCGCACGTGCGAGCGCGGCTGTTGCTCGCCCTGGCGCAGCGCGCGCAGCTCGGAGTAGCGATCGGCGCGGCCCCGCCAGACGTCTGCCAGGCACTGCGCGAGCTGCGCATCGTCGGCGCCGCCTCGCAACAGCGCGCGCAGCTCCGTCCCTTGACTGGCGAACAGGCAGGTGTAGAGGGTGCCGTCGGCGGACAGGCGCGCGCGGGTACAGCCACCGCAGAACGGTTGGCTCACAGAGTGGATCACGCCAATCTCACCGGCTCCATCGCGGTAGGCCCAGCGCGTGGCGACTTCGCCGGCGCGGTGGGGGGCCAGACGCTCCAGCGCCCAGCGGCTTTCGATAGTGGCGATCAGCTCGCTCGCGGGAACCACCTCGGCGACGTTCCAGCCGTTGCTCTCGCCGACATCCATGTACTCGATGAAGCGCAGCGTCTCCGAGCGCCCGCGGAAGTGCTCGGCCATCTCCAGCACACAATGGTCGTTGACACCGCGCCGGACCACCATGTTGATCTTCACCGGCGAGAGGCCCGCGTCGTGTGCGGCGTCGATCCCGGCGAGCACGCGGGCGATCGGGAAACGGGAGTCGCTCATCGAGTGAAAGACCTTCTCGTCGAGCGCGTCGAGGCTGATCGTCACCCGATCGAGCCCGGCATCCGCCAGGGCCTGGGCGTGCATGGCCAGCGTCGTGCCGTTGGTGGTCAGCGCGATGTCCTCGATGCCCTGCACCTGTGCGAGCAGCGCCACGAGGCTCGCAAGCTCGCGCCGCAGCAACGGCTCCCCGCCGGTGAGGCGAACCTTGCAGACGCCATGCTCCACGCCGGCCCGGGCGACGCGCACGATCTCCTCGAAGGACAGCAGCTCGGAGCGCTCCATGAAGCGAAAGCCCGCGCCGAACACCTCACGCGGCATGCAGTACGGGCAGCGCAGGTTGCAGCGGTCGGTGACCGAGATGCGCAAATCGCGCAGCGGGCGCTGCAGGAGGTCGGTCGTTGCAGGCATCCAGTTCACGATACCGACGACGCCTCGCGGCTACGCTCGTGCGAGTCATGGGCTCTTCGCAGCTGATCGAGATCGACGCCGCACGCGAGCTCGTGCTCGGGTGTGCCCGGCGTCTGGGCAGCGAGCAGGTGGCGCTGAGCGACGCGTTGGGTCGGGTGCTGGCCGTGGATACGCCCAGCCCGCAGGCGGTTCCGCCGTTCGACAACTCCGCGATGGACGGGTTCGCCGTGCGTAGCGTCGACGTGCGCGAGGCAGGGCCCCAGGCTCCGGTGCGCCTTCGGATCGTCGACGAGTCGCGAGCGGGCCGTCCCGCTCAGCGGGAGCTGGGGCCGCGCGAGGCGATCGCGATCTCGACCGGCGCGGCGATGCCCGAGGGCGCCGACGCGGTGGTGCCCGTCGAGCGGACCGCGTCGAGCGCCAACGGCGTCGAGATTCTGGCTTCGGTGACGGCGGGCAACGACGTCCGCCACGCGGGCGACGATCTGCGCGCGGGGGAGCTGGTGATGGGCGCGGGCGGCGCGATCGGCGCCGCGCAGCTGGGCGCGCTCGCGTCCGTGGGAGCGGACGTGCTCGAGTGTGTGAGACGTCCCCGCGTGTCACTGGTGGTGACCGGCGACGAGCTGATCGAGCCGGGGGAGAGCCCGCGCGCGGGAGCGATCTATGACTGCAACGCCTTCTCCGTCGGCGCGCTTGCGCGGAGCTGCGGCGCGGAGCTCGCGCACACCGCGAGGATCGCCGACGACCCGTCGGCCACGCGGGCGGGACTTACGCGGGCGCTGCAGGGCAGCGACGTGCTGGTCGTATGCGGCGGAATGTCGGTGGGCGCGCACGATCACGTCAGGCAGAGTCTCGCGGCGCTGGAGGTGCGTGAGCGCTTCTGGGGGATCGCGCTGAAGCCGGGCAAGCCGACGTCGTTCGGGACACGTGCGGGGACGTTGGTGTTCGGGCTGCCGGGAAACCCCGTCTCCGCAATGGTCACCTTCGGCCTGCTCGTCGCCCCGGCGCTGCGCGCCCTGCAGGGCGAGGCGACCGCTTCGCGGCGCACCTACGCGACGCTCGGCGAGGACTACGCCAAGCCGGCCGGTCGTGCGCACGCGGTGCGCGCTCGCCTGCTCCTGACCCCGGAGGGCTGGCAGGCACGACCGACGGGCGACCAGCGGTCGCACATCCTGGGCTCGATGCTTGGCGCGGACGCGCTCGCCCTGATTCCCACGAGTGTCACGTCGGTCCGGGCAGGGGAGCGTGTCGAGGTGCTGTTGCTGGAAGGCGCCTACCCGACGCTCCGCTAGCCTGCCGGGAGATGACACGGGA
Source organism: Solirubrobacteraceae bacterium (assembly GCA_050696475.1). GTDB lineage: Bacteria > Actinomycetota > Thermoleophilia > Solirubrobacterales > Solirubrobacteraceae > Palsa-744. Next base: position 2,344 of record JBOGXX010000037.1, read on the forward strand.
TGAGTGGATCGGCGCTTTCGCGAAGCAGGCGGGCGTGGAGCGGCCCTCGACGGAGGAGATCCGAGAGCTGCTCGAGCTTGCGGGTACGGCGGCGCATTCCTCCGAACGAACGGCCGCGCCGCTGGCCTGCTGGATCGCGGGCCGCTCGGGTCTGTCGCTGGCGGAGCTGCGGGCTCTCGCAGAGCGCGTCAGCGCCGAGTCTCAGTGAGCTGATTCGTGGCACTACAGTGGCGAGGCATGGTGACGCGGCGATGATCATTCACGTGCGCCTGTTCGCGATGCTGCGCGAGCGTGCGGGAACGGGCACGCTCGAGCTCGAATTGGGCAGCGGTGCGACGGTGGCCGACGCGGTGCAGGCGCTCTCCGAAGATGAGCCGTTGGGGGCGATGCTCGAGCGGATGCCGGTGCGGATGGCGGTCAACCGCGAGTATGCGTCTGCCGACACCGTCCTCTCAGCACACGATGAGCTGGCGCTGATCCCGCCGGTGAGCGGCGGAGCGCCGGAGCTCGACGGCGAGCATACGCACGATTGCGCAACGGCGCACACGTCCGACGCCGAGCCGTCGGTGCATGTGCGGGTGAGCGGCGAGCCGCTGTCGCTCGATCGCCTGACACGAACGGTGGGCGACAGCCGCGCCGGCGCGCTGGTGATCTTCCAGGGCGTCACGCGCCAGGTGCAGCGTCTGGACTACGAGGCCTACACGGAGATGGCCCACGAGCGCATCGCCGCGATCCTGCGCGATTGCGTCGGCCTGCATGGTCTGAGCGCGGCGGCCGCGGAGCACCGCGTCGGCAGCGTGGCGCTGGGCGAGCCGAGCGTGATCGTGGCGGTCTCGGCACCGCATCGCGGCGAAGCGTTTGCGGGCGCGCGCGAGGCGATCGACCGGATCAAGACCGAGGCACCGATCTGGAAGCGCGAGCACGAGGCGGGATCCCCGGGCCGCTGGGTGGCCGGCGCCGAGCCGCCGCCGTGAGCGAGCAGCGGCTGACCCACCTGGACGAGGCCGGGCGCGCACGGATGGTGGACGTGGGCGCGAAGGAGATCGGCGAGCGGGTCGCGCGGGCGCGGGCGCGGGTGCGAATGTCGCCGCAGACAGCGCTCGCGGTGCAGAAGGGAGATGGTCCCAAGGGCGAGGTGCTCTCGGTCGCACGCCTCGCCGGCGTGCAGGCGGCGAAGCTGACCGGGCAGCTGATCCCGCTGGCGCACCCGCTGGGACTGACCTTCGTGGACGTGGAGGCGAATGTGGACGTCGAGCGTGGCCTGGTGGAGCTGACGGGCGAGGTGCGCACGGTGGCGCGTACGGGCGTCGAGATGGAGGCGATGACGGCGTGTGCGGTGGCGGCGCTGACCGTGTACGACATGGTCAAGGGCGTCGAGCGCGGCGTGGAGATCGCGCAGGTGGTGCTGCTGGAGAAGCACGGCGGGCGCAGCGACTACGTGCGCCCGGAGGGCTGAGCGCGTGTGGCGCGCGGCGATTGTCACGATCAGCACGTCGAAGGCGGCAGGCGAAGGCGAGGATCAGAGCGGTCCGAGGCTGGCCGAGCTGGCCGAGCGGCTCGGGGCTCGGATCGTCGCTCGCGAGGTGATTGCGGATGACCGCGAGACGATCGAGTCGCGCCTGCGCCACTGGGCGTTGAGCGAGCGCTGCGAGCTGGTGCTGACGAGTGGCGGCACCGGTGTGTCGCCGAGCGACGTCACGCCGGAGGCGACGCTGGCGGTGATCGACCGCGAGATCCCCGGCATCGCGCAGGCTATGCGCGACGCCTCGCGTGCACACACGCCCAACTGGATGCTCTCCCGTGCCGTGGCGGGCGTTTGTGGTTCGAGCCTGCTGATCAACTTCCCCGGCAGCCCGCGCAGCATCGAACAGACCGCGCAGGCCCTGCTCCCCGCGATCGGGCACGCGTTGGCGCTGATCTCGGGTGCGCGCCCGGCGCATTAGTGCGATCGCGCCTGGCGGGCCACATCAACCGCATGCGCGGCGCAGAGATCGGGCTCCCGCTTGTCTCGCCGGTGCGCTGAAGGCGGTGGAGGCTCGACGATCGCGTTGGCGGCGAACAGCACACGCAGCTGGTCCTCGGGCGCACCGACGACGGCTGGGAGGCACTGATGCGTAATGTGCTGCGTGCCTGTGGTGTCAAGTCGGATCCCGTGCGGTGGGAGCGTCGCAAACAGCGATCGACGAGGAGCGAGCATGGCGAAGTACATCGGAGCGATCGACCAGGGGACCACGAGCACCCGCTTCATCCTCTTCGACAGCGACGCCAGGATAGCGGCCGTCGACCAGCGCGAGCACGAGCAGATCAACCCGAGGCCCGGCTGGGTCGAGCACGACGCGAAGGAGATCTGGCGGCGCACCCGCGAGGTGATCGACGGCGCGCTGGCTAAGTCCGGCGCCGAGGCGGGCGACGTCGAGGCGATCGGGATCACCAACCAGCGTGAGAGCACCCTGGTGTGGGACCGCGAGAGCGGCGAGCCGATCCACAACTCGATCGTCTGGCAGGACATCCGCACCGACCAGCTCGTGCGCGAGCTCGCGGGCGGCGAGGGCCCGGACCGCCTGCGCGAGCGGGTGGGGCTGCCGCTGTCGACGTACTTCTCCGGGCCGAAGCTCGCCTGGCTGCTGGAGAACGTGGAGGGAGCGCGCGAGCGCGCGGAGAACGGCGAGCTCGCGTTTGGCACGATGGATAGCTGGGTGCTCTGGAACCTCACGGGCGGCGCCAAGGGGGGTGTGCACGTGACCGACGTGACCAATGCCAGCCGCACCATGCTGATGGATCTGGAGAGCCTCGACTGGCACGAGCCGAGCCTGGAGCTGATGGGGATCCCGCGCTCGATGCTGCCCGAGATCCGCTCCTCCAGCGAGGTCTATGGGGAGGCGTCCGGGACCGCGGTTGCAGGTCGCCCGATCGCGGGCATCCTCGGCGACCAGCAGGCGGCGCTGTTCGGTCAGACGTGCTTCGAGCGCGGCGAGGCCAAGAACACCTACGGCTCCGGCTCGTTTCTGCTGGTGAACACCGGCGAGGAGATCGTCCGCTCCGAGAAGCTCCTGACCACGCTGGCCTCCAAACTGGGGGGCGGCAAGCCGACGTACGTGTTGGAGGGGTCGATCGCGGTCACGGGTGCGTTGATCCAGTGGCTACGCGACCGTCTGGAGCTGATCGCGAGCGCACCGGAGGTCGAGGAGCTCGCGCGCACGGTCGAGGACAACGGCGGCGTCTACTTCGTGCCCGCCTTCTCCGGTCTGTTCGCTCCCTACTGGCGCGACGATGCGCGCGGCGTGATCGTCGGCCTGACCGCCTACACCAATCGCGGGCACATCGCCAGGGCGGCGCTGGAGGCGACCGCGTGGCAGAGCCGCGAGGTCGTGGATGAGGCAAACGCGGTGGCCGATGTGCCCTTCAGCGAGCTGAAGGTGGACGGCGGCATGACCGCCAACGGGCTGCTGATGCAGTTCCAGGCCGACGTGCTGGGCGTGCCGGTGGTGCGTCCGACGGTGACCGAGACGACCGCGCTCGGCGCCGCCTTCGCGGCCGGGTTGGCGGTCGGATTCTGGTCAGACCAGGACGAGTTGCGCGAGCGCTGGGCGGAGGATATGCGCTGGGAGCCGCGGATGCACGAGTCCCAGCGCGAGCGCGGGTACGCGCAGTGGAAGAAGGCGGTCACTCGCTCCTTCGACTGGGTTGTCCAGGAGTAGTCGTCCTACCGCAGGGGGCTCAGGGCGCGGTAGCCCAGGTAGAATTGCAGCGCCGCCGGTGCTGCGAAAAGCGCTCCCCACCAGAGGCCTCGAGAGAGCACGTACGGCCACGGGATCGCCGGGCGTCTCTATGACGCGATGGAGGACGCCGCGGCGCGCTTCGAGCGGATTGTGTGCGAGGTGAACGTTCTGCCGCCGAACCCCGCGTCGCTCGCCTTTCACATGGCCCGCGGATACAGGGAGATCGCGCGTTTGCAGCAGGGGCAGGAGAAGGTCGTCGCACTGCTTGGCAAGGAGCTTCACCGCGACGCCGGGCGACCGGCGAGATCAAATCCTGCGAGGGGCTAGCGTTTCCGAAGTCCGTTTCGGGCTTGTGCAAGGCGATCTCCGGGTAGGATGTGAGCGCAAGGCCAGGTTGCGCTGTGGAGCTGTACGACGAGCAACAAGCGCTGGTAGTGGAACGCCTGCGTGCCGCCAACGGTGCGCCGGTGAGCTACGGGGAGCTGCGCGAGATCGGCGTCGAAAATCCGGCCCTGCTCGGCTATGAGCTGGCTGCGGTGGGAATTCCGGTCCAACGCCAGCGGACGCTTAGCGGGGCTGGCGCGCTGACGCTCCCCGTGCGTCCGGCGGACACCGGCGGTCCGGCGCAGCTCCTTTCCGGCAAGCGGCACGACGGGGATCGGCCCGCGGCGCGCGATCGCGTGCCGGCGACGCAGGGATGGACGTCGCCGGGCGTGACGGGCCGCGATCGCGGCGAAAGGGGCCAGCGCGCGATCTCGCTGCCCTCCAGCCCGGGCATCCTGGCCGGTTGGCTCCTGCTCGCAGTGCTCGTGGCGGTGGCCGCGATGGCACTGGCGTTCAACGACGAGCCGGCGAAGACCGCCGCCGGGGTCAGCTCCGGGCCCCTGCGTGGGCGAGCTTCGCCGCAGCGCGAGCAGGCTCCAACGCCCACTGCGCGGCGAGGGCGGGCGCCGGATCGCGCCACCCGCACCCGGCCCGGCGGCCACGATCTCGCCTCCACCCGAGCGGCCGGCTCTGGGCCGGGCGCAGCCAAGCCGAAGCCGGCGATCGCCGTCTCGGTTGCAGCCGCAGCCGCTTTCGAGGCAGAAGGCCATCAGCTGCTGCTGGCGGGGCGTTATGGAATGGCGATCGGAGAGCTCCGCAAGGCGATCGAGGCGAGCGGCGGATCGCTCGCCAGATGCAGCCAGCCCACCACGGAAGCGTGCCTCAGCTATGCGTATGCGCTGTATGACCTCGGCCGAGCGCTGCAGCTCGACGGCGATCCAGGCGCCGCGGTGGCGGTTCTGAGCGAGCGTCTGCGCATCGACAACCAGCGGGGGGTCGTCGAACAGGAGCTCGAAGTGGCGCGCCGGGCCAGCAGCGCCTAGGTCCTAGGTGAAGCGGTGTCCTGGGGCCTAGGTGAGCGCTCGTCAGCGAGCGCTAGCGCAGCGGCGGGTCTTCGTAGGGATCGCGTTCGATCACACGGTCTCGCACGACCTGTCCACGCGCGGGTCTCCAGGCGAGCATGTAAAAGAGAGACAGCACCAGTCCGACGATTCCAGCGATGATGAGGATCAGGCCAATCGTCTGAAGCGAGATACCCGAGACGCTGTCGGTAACGGCATAGCGCAGGATCGCGCCAACGGCGATCAGGAATATGGAGCTTCCGGTTGTCATGAAGACCGTTTACCCGGTTGGAGGCTTTTTCAACCTCCTGCCCCAGGGGCGTCGCGGCTCGCGCAGCAAAAAGGCGGTGGAGCGAGCGTTGGCCGCATCGTTTCGAGCGGCCTTCACCGGGTAGCGGGGGTGGCACACGCCCAAGCACCGATCCGAGGTGGGCGTCCTAGGCGAGCCGCTCTCGCCGTTCGTGTACATCGGCCAGCGCACATGGAGGATGGCTATGAGCAAGTTCGAAGACAAGGTCGTGCAGTACCTGGAGGAGGCGCACGCCTCCGAGCGGGGTCTCACGCGTGGGCTCCAGGCACAGATCCTGATGACGCCGAGAGGCCGCTACCGCAGCGCCCTGGAGAGTCACCTCGAGCAGACGCGCGAGCACGCCAGGCGCATCGAGCGTCGCCTGGATGAGCTTGGACAGGCGCGCGATCCGCTCAGCGCACTGGTTGGTGTCGCCGAGAGCGCGCTCGGCCAGGTGCTTGCGCTGGGGAAGACCCCGCTGGATTTGATCCGGGGTTCCGGCGGCGAGGAGAAGGTTCTCAAGAACGCTAAGGACGCGTGTGCGACCGAGGCGCTCGAGATCGCCACCTACACCGCGCTCGAGCAGCTCGCCCGCGCTGGCCGCGACGAGACGACGGCGAGCATGGCGGTTGCGATCCGCGAGCAGGAGGAGCAGATGTTGCAGCGGCTCCTCCGCGAGATTCCGCGCTTGACCGATGCGGTGCTCACAGCGGAGCTAGACGGCGAGGGCTCCTACCAGCTGGGCGACACCGGCGCGGCCGACGCACTGCGCGACGCGGGGCAGGCCATCACGGACACGGCGCAGACGGCCCAGTCACATGCACGCCAAACTGCTCGGCGCGCGCGCAAGGTGCCCGGCGTGGCGCGAGCGGAGGGTCAGGTGAAGGGGATCGTCGCATCGAACGGCGATCTCGCAATCGCGCGCTATGACGAGCTCACCGCACACGAGATCGTGGAGAAGCTGCCGGGGCTCTCCCAGATCGAGTTGGCCAAGGTGGAGACCTACGAGCGCAGGCACCAGAAGCGCTCGACGGTGCTCGCGAAGATTCAGGTCCTGAAGGCGCGCGAGCCGTGGCCGGGCTTCGACGAGCTCGCGGCCGACGAGGTGCGCTCGTCGCTGGGCAAGGGCGATGAGGATCTCGCGCGATCCGTCCAGTCATACGAGCGCACCCACAAGAAGCGCTCGAGTGTGATCGAGGCGGCGACGCGCGAGCGCGGGCGGCTCAGCGTGTGAGCGTCAATCCGATCGCGCCGGATCGATCGCTCCCAAGCGTTGACACGCGGCCAGGCTCGTCATCAAGATGACCGGCGCAGACCGCGCCCTTCCGTTCGAGGACGAGCCTCCGTCGTGATCCTCTCCTACCCTGGATCGCCGGCCTCTGAGGATGCACCGATCCTGCGCATGAGCCTCGAGCGCGACCTGCAGGCGCCCTCGCTGGCCCGGGCCGCCGTTGCCGGCTTCAGTGAGCGGGCGGCGATCTCGGCGAACGATCTGGATACGCTGGCGCTGCTCGTGTCGGAGCTCGTCTCGAATGCGGTGCTGCACTCCGACGCTCCTCCTGCCAGCGGCATTGTCCTCTTCGCGCGCGTGCTCGCGCGAGGGACGGTCCGCGTAGAGGTGATCGACCGCGGGAGCGGCTTCTCGGCGACGGCGCGCGCTCCGGGCCGGCCGGTTGGAGGCTTCGGGCTGTACCTGGTAGACAGGCAGGCGAAGCGCTGGGGCGTTGATCGCCAGGGCGGGACGCGCGTGTGGTTCGAGTTGGCGGGAGGCGTTGAGGGGTAGGCAGGCTCCGCGGCGACGCTGTCGGCGACGGGCATCTCATGGGGCCCCTTTCTTCATGGCCACTCCGGTAAAATCCAGCTCATGGGGGTTCAGCAGCAGCTGAAGATCGTCTCGCGATGCGACGGAGTTCGTGCGGTGCTCTCGCTGGCGGGCGAACTCGACCTTGCCACCGCCGAGCTGCTCGAGCAGGCGATGCAGGGGCTGGCCGGGGAGTCGATGGTCGTCCTCGACCTGGAGGGCCTGAAGTTCATCGACTCGACAGGCCTCAGAGGCGTGCTTGCAGCCAGCGAGCGCTGTCGCGAGCGCGGCCAGGAGTTCGCCATCACTCCCGGCTCACAGCAGGTGCAGCGTCTGCTCGGGGTGACGGGGGTGGGCAAGCATCTGCGGATCGTCGCGGCCGGCGACGAAGTGGTCGCGTGAGCCCCGCGGAGGCCTGCTCGCACCTCGACCAGGTGAGCGTGCTCGAGGTGCCCGCTCGTGCCGATGTGCCCGGCTGCGAGGAGTGTCTGAAGATCGGTGGACGCTGGGTGCACCTTCGCATCTGTCGCAGCTGCGGGAAGATCGGATGCTGTGACTCCTCGCCCAACCGGCACGGGTCGCGGCACGCAGCCGAGGCGTCGCACCCGATCATGAGCTCCATCGAGCCCGACGAGGACTGGTCGTGGTGCGCTGTGGACGAAGTTGGGTTCGTGCTCGAGTAAGCGTCCAGCGAGCGCTACACGAGCAACGCATCAGGCGTGGAGACGACCCGTAGCTGATCGCGCACGCCACTGACCGACAACAGCCGCTGCACTTGACTGGATCCAGTCGTGAGCGCCAGCTCGCGTCCCTGGCTCTGCCAGCGTTCGCGAGCCCAGAGGATGGTCCGCAGGCCCGTCGAGTCCATGAAGCGCAGGCGCTCGAGGTCGATCACCAGTGCCGAGTCCCGTGCCCGCTCAGCGTCTTCCAGGGCTGCTTGAAGGAGCGGCGCGCTGGCCATGTCCAGTTCGCCGTCCAGGCTGATCACGACACGATCCTTCTGGGCTCGCGAGTCGATCTTGAGTTGCTCTGTCGCTGACATGGCCAGATTCTAGCCGCGAGATGCGACGGAAGCCGCACGTTTCTGGCCAAGCCTTGCACCCTCGGGGAACCCACGTGTGTCGCTGCCTGCCCGGCTCGCGGCGTGCCTCCTGCCTCGGGGCGGACGACGCCCAGCTCGCTCTGGGCGTCGGTTGGCTCCTCCGAGGGGCCCTCGCGGAGTCGGTTGGTGCCTCCGAGGGGCCCCTCGCGACGCTACCGGCGGCCGTACCAGCCGCGTCGACCACCGTCTACCCCGCCGACGAAAAAGCCGATCAGCCATAGCAACACGGCGAAAATCAGGATGTACCACAGCACGTGAGCCGCGAAACCCAGGCCTCCGAAGATCGCCAGGATCAGGACAAGCGCAATCAGTGCAACCATTTTCTCAACCTCGATTCGTGGGGGGCTATCGACGTCTCGGCGTGTTCCAGCCGCGATCTGTGTCCGCGTTCTGACTCTCAGTTGCCCCCGCCGAGGGTGCTTCAAACCGCACTGTGCGTGAAGCCGCTTGCCGATGCGGGTCCTCGGCGATGGCCAGGACCACGGCGGACACTCAACAGAGCGCGAAGGCTACGGCGGATTACTCACGCATATAGCGAAGTATGGGTTTAGGCCGAAGTTCCCGCTGGTGGGGTGAGGGATCTGGCTGTCCGTCTGGGTTTTCGCGTTGGGCGTGTTGTCGGGGTTGTGACTACGCGATGGCGGGTGCGTGTTCGGCGAGTTCGAGCGCGCGGGCTTGC
>JBOGXX010000038.1:0-4083 GCA_050696475.1 Solirubrobacteraceae bacterium
AGCGACTCCAGCGTCCGCCTGTGGTACGCGGGCGCAGCGAGCGCTAGCTTGTTCTCAACGATGGCCATCTCACCCTTCAGCGCCCGGCCGGCGTCTCCGGGCAGCGAGCGCCGTCGCGCTCGTCTCGTGCTGGCGATCGCCACGGTGGGCATCGTGGCGACGCTGCTGGCGTATGCGATCTCGCCGGGCGTGCGTCATGCGGTCGGCCACGCCGCCCACGGCGTCAAGCACGCGGTCAGCCACGTGTTCGACCCGGACAAGGTCGGCCACCCCGGGGCGCATCCGGAGCAGCGCCAGCGCCTGGTGGCGCCGCTCGAGCACGCGCACCACACGAGCACCGGTGGCTGAGCCCGGGGTCAGCCTGCCTCCCGGCCCGCGGATGGCGCCGGCTGCGCAGACGCTGGCGTGGGCGCTTGCGCCGACGTGGGTGATGGATCAGTGCGCGCGGCGACTGGGGGACGCGTTCACGCTGACGTTTGCGCCGAGCGGCCTGAAACTGGTGATCTTCGGCGACCCGCAGGCGGTCAAGCAGGTGTTCACGGCGCCGCCGGAGGTGGCGCCTTCGGGGGCGGGCAGCTCTGCGGTGGCGCCGGTGCTGGGCCGCAACTCGGTGCTGACGCTGACGGGACCCGAGCACATGCGCCAGCGCAAGCTGCTGCTGGGGCCGTTCCACGGCGAGCGGATGCGCGAGTACGAGCAGGTGATCGTGCAGGCGACGCGGCGCGACATGGAGAGCTGGCCACTGGGCAGGCCGCTGCGCATGCAGCGCCACACGCGCGCGATCACGCTGGAGGTGATCGTGCGGGCGGTGTTCGGCGTGGAGGCGCAGCGGATGGGCCCGCTGAAGCGGGCGATCAGGGAGCTGGCGGAGCCGGTGCGCGTGCTGGCTGTGCTGCGGGCGCTGACGCGACCCCCCACGGGCGCGCGTCCGTCGGGGGCGATCGGCCGGGCGCTGGACCGGCTGGACGCGCTGATCTATGCGGAGATCGCGCGCAGGCGCGGGGCGAGCGACATCGAGCGGCGGGCGGACATCATGTCGCTGCTGCTGCTGGCGCGCGACGAGGATGGCGAGGCGATGACGGACGTGGAGCTGCGCGACGAGCTGGTGACGCTGCTGCTGGCGGGCCATGAGACGACGGCGACGTCGGTGGCGTGGGCGCTGGAGCGCCTGGTGCGCCACCGCCAGATGCTGGCGCGGCTGACGGCGGAGATCGACGCGGCGGGCGAGAGCGACGGTGCGCGCGATGGCGCGCGCGAGCAGTACATGACGGCGGTGGTCAGCGAGACGCTGCGGGTGCGCCCGGTGGTGCCGATCGTGGTGCGGGTTCTCAGCGAGGAGCTGCAGGTGGGCTCATACCTGCTGCCGAGGGGCACGCGTGTGGCGCCGTCGATCTATTTGACGAACCGCAGCGCGCGGGTGTACGACGAGCCTGAGGCGTTCCGCCCGGAGCGCTTCCTGGAGGCGGCGGGTGGGCGAGCGATCAGTCAATTCTCGTGGATCCCGTTTGGCGGCGGCATCCGCCGCTGCATCGGCGCGTCGTTCGCGCAGATGGAGATGAGGGTGATGCTGCGCACGATGCTCAGCGAGCTGGCGCCGCGTGCGCCGGAGGGCTGGCGCGGTCGCAGGGACGAGCTGATCCGCAGGCGTGCGGTCACGCTGGTGCCGGCTGCCGGCGCGAGCGTGGTGTGGGAGCGGCGCGCGTAGGGGAGCTTTGATGGGCCGCCTTGCGGCGGCGGGTGGGTTCGCGGTTGCATCAGCGGGCTTCAGGGATGAGGCTGCCCGGATGCCTGACTGAGCGCGGCCGCAGCGCGCGGTAGCTTGCTTGGATGGACACGATGACGCTGCAGCACAGCGCACCCGGCCGAACGCTCTCGGGACAGGCGCAGGGCGCGCCTTCTCCGGAGGAGCTGCTGGCGCGCTTCGGGCTGGAGCGCTTCAGGCCGGGGCAGCGCGAGGCGGTGCAGGCGGCGCTGGACGGCCGCGACAGCCTGGTGGTGATGCCGACAGGTGGGGGCAAGTCGCTGTGCTACCAGCTGCCGGCGCTGGCCGGCGAGTCCCAGCGCGAGCGTCCGCTGGTGGTGGTCGTCAGCCCGCTGATCGCGCTGATGGCGGATCAGTGGCGGCGCCTTCAGGAGGCGGGCGTGCGGGCGAGCATGTTGGCGTCGGGGATGGCGGACGGCCACAACGAGCGGGCGCTGCGCGAGATCGAGGCGGGTGAGACGCAGCTGGTGCTGGCGGCGCCGGAGCGCTTTGCCTCCTCGGCGTTCAGGGCGGCGCTGGCACGCAGGCGTGTGGGCCTGTTCGTGGTGGACGAGGCGCACTGCGTGGCGGAGTGGGGCCACGACTTCAGGCCTGACTACCTGCGCCTGCACGACGCGATCGCCTCGCTTGGGCGCCCTGCGGTGATGGCGGCGACGGCAACGGCGACGCCGCGGGTGGCGCGGGAGATCGCTGAGCGTCTGGGGTTGCGCGAGTGGGTCTCGATCCGCTCGGGCTTTGACCGCCCGAACATTACCTTCGACGTGGTGAGCGTGGAGGGCAAGGGCGCGGTGGCGCGCAAGCGCGCCGCTCTGATGCACGTGCTCTGCTCGGGTGCGTGCGCCGACGGGTCGCCGTCCGGCGATGGAGTCCCGCCCGCCCTGCCGGCGATCGTGTACTGCGGCACGCGCAAGGACACGGACGAGCTGGCGGCGGACATCGCCGCACGGGGCATCGCGACCGTCGGCTACCACGCGGGGATGAGCGCGGAGCAGCGGCGCGAGAGCCAGGCGGCGTTCATGGACGGGCGCGCGCAGGTGGTGGTGGCGACGAACGCGTTCGGCATGGGCGTGGACAAGGCGGACGTGCGCACGGTCGCCCACTGGGCGCTGCCGACGAGCCTGGAGGCGTACTACCAGGAGGCGGGCAGGGGCGGGCGCGACGGCGAGCCGGCGCGGGCGCTGCTGCTGGCCTCGCGCATGGACCTGGGCCGGCTGATCAGGTTCATCAAGGAGCGGGAGATGACGGTGGCGGACGTGAAGCGCTTCGTGGCGCGCCTGCGAGCGGGCGCGCAGGCGCAGGAGCTGACGATCGGCCACGGCGAGCTGGGGGAGCGCGAGCGGGTGCTGCTGTCGGTCGCTGAGCGCGCGGGCGCGCTGCGGCTGAGCCCGGCGGGACGCGAGGGGCTGCTGGTGGGCCTGACGGGCCAGGGCAGCCCGCGCATGGCGCAGACGGCGATCGCGGCTGCGCGCAACCGCGGCTGGGAGTCGTACCGCTCGATCGAGCGCTTCAGCTCGGACGCTCAGACGTGCCGCAGACGCCAGATCCTGGACCACTTCGGCGACAGCGCGCAGGGCGCGCCGACGGGGCGCTGCTGTGACGTGTGCGACCCGGACGTGGTGCTCGAGCGGGTGCTGCGCGAGGCGCCGGCGAGCGCCCGCCGCAGGCGCGGGGCGGGCGGAGTGAACGCCACTTCGCGTGTGAGCAGCGCGTTGGGCGCCGCTGCGGCGCCAAGGCGCGCGGCTGCGGCAGCTGCGGAGTCCTCGGACCCTGTGGACGAGCGCGAGTTCGAGTCGCTGCGCGCATGGCGGCTGGATCGCGCGGAGGGCAAGCCGGCGTTCACGGTGGCGGCGGACTCGGTGCTGCGCGAGTTGCTGCGAAAGCGCCCGCGGAGCAACGCGGAGCTGCTGCAGATCAAGGGGATCGGGCCGGCGTTCTGCGACAGGCACGGCCAGTCGCTGCTGAAGGCGCTCGCCGGGCTTTAGCGCGGGGAGCCGGGGGCCGACGAGTCCTCGCCGTGCGAAGCCCGCTGGAGGGGGCGCGGCAGAAACTCGATCGCGCCGCTGGTGCCGGGCAGCTATGACGTCGCGTTTGTGCCGGGCGGCTCCCGGCCCGATGCCGGGCTTGGCTGCGCGCACGGCGCCCCGACCTCCCCGCGGGACTGCGCCTGGACGAGCAGAGCGGCGCGATCGTCGGCACCGCCACGCGTCGCACGGAAGAAGGGTGAATTCACAGAAGGAGCAGCGCATATGCCGACGTAGCTCAGCTTGTAGAGCACTTCACTAGTAAAGAGTTGGCCCTCGGGGGCTTAGGCCCTGCAAATC
>JBOGXX010000039.1:0-4426 GCA_050696475.1 Solirubrobacteraceae bacterium
CGTCCCCGCAGGGGGAGCCGGTTCTGAGCGAGCGCCGCGGGAACGTCCTGCTGATCACGCTCAACCGGCCCGAGGTGCGCAACGCCGTAAACGCAGCTCTCGCAGCCGGCGTCGCCGGGGCGCTGGAGCAGCTCGACGGCGACGACAGCCTGGCGGTCGGGGTGCTCACCGGCGCCGGTGGCTTCTTCTGCGCGGGCATGGATTTGGGAGCATTCGTCAAGGGCGAGTCTCCCTGGTTCGGCGACCGCGGCTTCGCCGGCATCGCCCAGCGCTCCGCGCGCAAGCCGCTGATCGCCGCAATCGAGGGCTTCGCGGTCGCCGGTGGCATGGAGATCGCGCTCGCCTGCGATCTGATCGTCGCCGCCAAAGGCGCAAAAATGGGAATCCCCGAGGTCAAGCGCTCGCTCGTCGCCGCCGGCGGCGCCCTGCTGCGGCTGCCGCGCCGGATGCCCTACCACGTCGTCATGGAGCTGGCGCTCACCGGCGACACGATGCCCGCCGAGCGCTTCCACCAGTTCGGTGTCGTCAACAGCCTGGCCGAGCCCGGCTCCGCCGTCGAGGTGGCCCTCGAGCTCGCCTCGCGCCTCGCCAGGAACGGGCCGCTGGCGCTCGTCGCCTCCAAGCAGATCCTGCAGGAGCAGTTCGACTGGTCGAGCGTCGATATGTGGGAGAAGCAAGGCGCCATCTCCGGTCGCGTGTTCGCCTCCGAGGACTCCAAGGAGGGCGCCAACGCCTTCAAGGAGAAGCGCGACCCGGTCTGGCAGGGCCGTTAGCCTCCGCAGCGACCGTCGCTGCGGTGACCGGCGCCGCTACGGCCGTGCGTGCAGCGCGCGAGCGTGTCTCCCGAGGTCAGTAGCCCCGACGCTTGCGCCTGCGCTGCCGGCGGATCGCCAGGAAACGTCTCCACAGCGCCCACACCTCAGCGCTCTCCCGGGGTCTTTCTCGGGTACTGCGAGATCGGTTGGCGCAAGTCGATCGCCGTCGTCACGATCCGGTTCTGTTCGTCGATGTGCGCCGCCGGGTAGCCCTCGCCCGGGCTCGCGCGCTCCGGGCGCCCGATGTAGCCGAAGCGCATTCCCTCGGGCATGATCTGCATCAGGCGCGGGAACATGTGCGCCCTTGCGCCCATGTTGCGCGGCTCCTCCTGCACCCACAGGACCTCACGCAGGTCCGGGTAGCGCGCCATCAGTTCGAGGATCTGGCGTTCCGGGAACGGGTACAGCAGCTCCACACGCGCGACCGCCAGGCCCGTGTGCGCTGCGCGGTCGGGGTGGCCGACCAGGTCGTAGTAGATCTTACCCGTGCACAGCACCAGGCGCGTCACCTGATCGTCCTGCACGCCCGGCTCCGCCAGCACCGGCTCGAAGCTCGTGCCCTCAGCCATGTCCTCGATCGCGCTCGCCGCCTGCGCCAGGCGCAACAGCGACTTTGGCGTCATCACCACCAGCGGGCGCTGCTTCGCCACGCGTGCCTGACGGCGCAGCAGGTGGAAGTACTGGGCCGGGGTGGTCGCGCTCGCCACGCGGATGTTGCCCTCGCCCGCCGCCACCAGGAAGCGCTCCAGGCGCGCCGAGGAGTGCTCCGGCCCCGAGCCCTCGTAGCCGTGCGGCAGCAGCAGCGTCAGCCGCGATGTCTGGCCCCACTTCGCCAGGCCCGACACGATGAACTGGTCGACGATCACCTGCGCCGAGTTGACGAAGTCGCCGAACTGCGCCTCCCACAGCACCAACGTGTCCGGAGCCTCCTGGCTGTAGCCGTACTCGAAGCCCATGCACGCGAGCTCCGACAGCGGGCTGTTGTGCAGCTCCAGCGGTGCCAGCGCGTCCGGCAGGCTCTGGATCGGGCACACCGTCTGGCCCGTCTTCGCGTCGTGCAGCACCATGTGGCGCTGGCTGAACGTGCCGCGCTCGGTGTCCTGGCCGGTCAACCGCAGCGGTGTGCCCTCGGTCAGCAGCGACGCGAACGCCAGCGCCTCGGCGTGAGCCCAGTCGATCCCCGGCGCCGCGCCCTCAGCCAGCGCGTCGTGACGGCGCTCGAGCTGTTTGACGAGCTTCGGGTGCACCGTGAAGCCCTCCGGAACGCGCAGCAACTGCTCGCCCAGCTCGCGCAGTCGCGCAGCCGGCACCGCCGTCTGCACCTCCGGGCTCGGCGAGCGATCGAGCTGGTACTCCCCCGTCGTGTGCTCGGACTCGTGCTCCGCAGCCGCCGCGATCTTCGCCTTCAGGCGCTGGTGCAGCAGCGTCAGGTTGTCCCACACCTGCTGTGCCTGGCGCTCCACCTCGTCCTTCGTGACGATCCCCTCAGTCACCAGGCGGTCGGCCCACAGCTCCGACACGCGCTTCTTCGTCTTGATCTTCGCGTACATCTCCGGCTGCGTGTACGCGGGCTCATCCGACTCGTTGTGGCCGAAGCGGCGGTATCCGATCAGGTCGATCAGCACGTCGTGACCGAACTCCTGACGGAACGCAAACGCCAGGCGCACCGCGCTGATGCACGCCGGCACGTCGTCCGCGTTGACGTGGATGATCGGCACGTCGAAGCCCTTCGCCAGATCCGACGCCCAGCGCGTCGAGCGCGCATCGTCGGGATCCGTCGTGAAGCCCACCTGGTTGTTCGTGATGATGTGGACCGTGCCGCCCACCTTGTAGCCGTCCAGGCCCTGCAGATTGAACGTCTCCGAGACGACCCCCTGCGCCGGGAAGGACGCATCGCCGTGGATCACGATCGGCACCGCCGCGTTCGTGTCCTGGTGGGCGTGCGGCCCCTTGCGCGTCGTCTGCGCCGCCCGCGTCGCGCCCTCGACCACCGCCGATACGTACTCCAGGTGGCTCGGGTTGGACTCGAGGTTGACGCGGATCGTGTCCCCGTCCGGGAGCTGGTAGGCGCCCTGCGTGCCGTGGTGGTACTTCACGTCGCCGGTGCCGCCCTGCGGGATCGTCGTCACCGCCTCCAGCGTCGAGGCGCCCTCGAACTCCGCGAAGATCGTGTCGTAGGAACGACCCAGGTTGTGCGCCAACACGTTCAGCCGTCCGCGGTGCGCCATGCCCACCACGACCTCCTGGCCGCCGTGCGCAGCCGACAGCTGGATCAACTCGTCGAGCATCGCCACCGTCATGTCCAGACCCTCGATCGAGAACTGGTGCTGGCCGAGGTATGCCTTGTGCATGAAGCGCTCCAGCGCGTCCACCTCAACCAGGCGCTTGAGCAGCGTCCTGCGTTCGTCGTTGGTCAGCTCGTGCCGGAACGCGCCCGCCTCGATGTGCTCGCGCAGCCAGACCCGCTGGCGGTGCGATGCGATGTGCTCGAGCTCGTACGCGATCGTGCCGCAGTAGGTCTCGCGCAGGTGCGGCAGCGCGTCCGCCAGCGTCGCCCCCGGGACGTACATCTGGAAGATCTTTGCCGGCAGGCGCGCCTGGATCTCCGGCGTCAGCCCCAGCGCCTCCGGATCCAGGCCCGGGTCGCCCTCCGGCTCCGAGCCCAGCGGGTCAAGCCGCGCCGCCAGGTGCCCGTGGCTGCGCACACGACTCACCAACGTGCTCGCCGCGTGCACCGCCTGCAGGATCTCTTCGCCGCCCGTGTACGGCGCCGCGCCCGGAGCCTGCGCGGCGGGCGATGCGCCGCTCGTCGGCCTCGGCAGCGTCGCCGGCGCGTCGGGCAGGGGCACCAGATCGACTCCCAGCGCCGAGAACACGTCCTCGTAGAAGCCGTTCTCACCCTGCAGGTAGCGCTCGATCTGCGCCAGGAAGCGTCCCGACTCGGCGCCCTGGATCACGCGGTGGTCATACGTGGAGGTCATCGTCATGACCTTCTCCGCGCCGATCGCCGCGCCGATGCCCTCCAGGCCCACCGGGTAGCCGATCGAGCCGGTCGCCACGATCGTGCCCTGACCGGGCATCAACCGCGGCACCGAGGCCACCGTGCCCAGTCCTCCCGGGTTGGTCAGCGTCACGTTCGCGCCGACCAGATCGTCAGCCGTCAACGTGTTCGTGCGCGCCTTCTCCACCAGCGCGTCGTACGCCGCCACGAACTCGTCGAAGCGCAGGCCGCCCGCGTCGACGATCACCGGGACCATCAGCGTACGCGAGCCGTCCTTCTTTTGCACGTCTACCGCAAGCCCAAGGTTCACGCCGCCGTCCACCACCCGGTTGGGCTTGCCGTCGACCTCCTCGAAGTGGTTGGCCATCACCCCCATCTCGCGCACGGCCCGCACGATCGCGTAGGCGATCAGGTGCGTGAAGGACACCTTGTGGGAGGCCGCCTTCAGCTCGCCCCTGCGCGCGTCCAGCCGCGTCACCGCCAGCGTGCGGAAGCTCGTCGCCGTTGGGATCGAGCGCGACTCCTCCATGTAGCGCACCAGCATCGCCGCGCCTCCGCGCATCGGCTGCGAGCTCGGCTCGCCCGCCGCGGGCCGCGCGCGGCCGTTGGT
>JBOGXX010000040.1:0-5563 GCA_050696475.1 Solirubrobacteraceae bacterium
GTGGGGCATCGAGGAGACGCTCGTCGATGAGGCGGCGCTCGTTCTCAGCGAGCTCGCCAACAACGCTGTGATCCACGCCGACTCGCCCTTCTCGATCTCAATCGACGCGCATGAGGCTGCGCTGCGCATCGCCGTGACGGATAGCTGTCGGTGCGTCGAGGGCAGCACCCTGGTCCCCCGCTTTGGGCACGGCTTGGGTGTGATCCAGGCGCTCTCGAGCGCCTGGGGAGTCGAGGAGCGCGAGGGTGGCAAGGTCGTCTGGGCTGAGCTCACCGGCGCCTGAGCTCAGAAGAGCGCAGGCCCGCGGCGGCCGCTGCGTGCAACCCGGCGCGCGGCGACGGCCCGTCAACGAGCTGCGCAGCCCAGGTCCTGGCGCGCTTTCCACGTAGTGGCGAGCGAGCTCGCGTCCTCTCGCGCGTCGACCTCGAACCAGATGCTGGCAGAACGCTCGTCGGCGTCGATCGACCATCGATCGGAGAGGCTCTCCACGAGCCGCAGATCCGCGATCAGCAGTCCCTCTTCTGGAGTGCCTGAGAGCTCGAATGGAGCGCATAGCAGCTCACGAGCCGCCCGCAGTTCGACGCGGGCGACGTGCTCGCGGACCCACACGCGCAGCTCGACGAGGTCGTGCGAGTCGCTCGGCCGTAGCCTGACCGCGCGCGAGACCAGTTCGCTGGTGAGCAGCACGACCGACTCGCGCAGCCGCGCTGGAGGCGGCTCGATCGTCGCCACGCAGTAGCGCGCCGCGCGAGGAGCGCGAAAATCCGGGTACATCGAGATTGCGAGATCTGGTGGTGGAAGCTTCGATTTCACGTCAATAGCGGATTGCCCTCCCGCCGGATGATTCAAACGTGTGCGGTCGAATGGGGTTTCGGTCACACCTCAGAGTTCGTCGGCGTCGGAGCCGGCAGCGGGTGGCGCCGATCTCGCCTGAGCCCGGCGGGCGTTCTGGACTCCCCGACGGCTGCCCGAGTGCTATGGTCCGGCCGGTCACGCGGTCGAGGGAATCCGGTGGGATGCCGGAACTGACGCGCAACGGTATGGGAGTCCGGTGAGTCGCACCGGCAGCCCGAGTCCGAGTACTCGCTGAGTGGCAAGACATACGGACCCTGCTCTCGCGATAGGGCGGCGGGTCGTGCCTCTCTCGCTTCTGCAGCGGGACGGAGACGCCCCTCCGCCCCCCACAGAAGGAGATCCATCTGATGCGACTCATGACCCGCTTGGCGCTGCTTGCGCTCGCCGCATGTGCCCTGTTTTTGCCGGCCAGCGCGGCCGCGACCTCGACGTCTGCGCAGATTCGAGCGTCGGTCGGCAAAAGCGTCGGCTACCTCAAATCGCAGCAGGAATCAGACGGCGGCTTCGGCACGTCCTGGGTGCTCGGAGCGCTGGCCGCCGCGGGCACGCCAGCGGCGGCCGTCACGCCACGCGGCGGCTCGAGCAACGCGCGCGCCTACGAGCGCAACCTGCTCGGCGACACAGCCACCTGGCCCGGTGAAAGCGAACCGCCGGTGACCGACTTCGAGCAGGCGACGCTCAACTCCTACGCCGCCGGTATCGACCCGGCGCGCGTGTCCAAGACGCAGAACCTGATCGCGCAGATCGCCTCCTACTACCAGCCTGCCAACCCCGGCTACTATGGCTCACCTTCGGTTTTCAGCGGCACGGTGTTCGGGCTGCTGGCGCTTGCGCAGACGAAGACGACGAAGGGCGTCGAGCGGGTGCCCAGGCCGTTGCTGGAAAGGTCGATCGCGGTGCTGCGCGCCAACCAGCACAACGACGGCGGTTGGGGCTATGAAAAGGCCGAAGGCAGCCCCAGCGAGCTCGCTGAACCCGGCGAACCCGACGAGACCGGCGCTGCGATCGCCGCGCTGTGTTCCGCCGGCGTTGCCAACAGCGACCCGGCGATCGTCGCGGCCAAGGACTACCTGAAATCCGACATCGTCGCCTCCAGCGGGGCCTTCGAAACCCCGTTCGGCCCCAACACCGACTCCGACGCGTGGGCGGTGGAGGGTCTGAACGCCTGCCACATCGCCGCGCAGGGAAGCGAATTCACGACCACCGACGGCAAGACGCCAATCGACTTCCTCATCTCCCAGCAGCTTCCCGAAGGGGGCTTCGTGTATGAAGCGGGCGAATCGGCGGCCGAAGAATATTCCAGCCAGGACGCAGTGCGCGCGCTCGCCGGCGGGGGCTTCACCGCCGTCCCACCGAAGCCCAAGGGCGCGCCTCAGTGGTTGGCCGAAGCGAACTTCGAGTCTGGCGTTTCCAGCCCGCTGGCGCTGATCATCGACAACAGCACGGCAACGCTTGCAGTGTGCTCGGTGGCGGTGACTCCCGCGGGGAGCACCACCACGCTCGCCGCGGTGCTTCACGCCGCTGAGTCGAGCGCCACGCCATCGGGGTGCGTCACGAGCTTCGCGCCGTCGAGTGGCTCGAAGGCGATCACGCAGATCGACGGCAGCCCGACCCCGGCCTCCGCCGCCTGGCACATCCGCATAGACGGCGGGGCTGAAAAGACGGCCAAGCGCTCGAGCAGGATAAAGCTCGGAGACACGATCTACCTGCGAGAGAGCTAGCCACCGAACAGCGGTCGTGACCTGCGTTCGGGCGCACCGTGCGCTCGACGCAGGACGATCGGGAAGGAGCCAACGAACATGCGCACAAGCATCGCGGCGCTCGCCGCCGTCACGTTCACATCGCTGCTCCTGGCGGCCGCGGGGTCGGCCGCTCCCACGGAGGTCGACATGCGGATCGAGGGCAGCGGCGAAACGTTCTTCGAAGGGCCGCTCCTGACCGAAGGCCGCGACGTGGCGCCGGACGGCGGAGTCGAACACGAGTGCAACGGGACGAACAACGAAGCAAACGCCCTCGCCGGGCCGACTCCCACGGCCGCCGGCGCCGATGCGATGAGCATCATCGGCGAAACGTTCGCCGGACGGTGGGAACCGGGCTTTGAAGACTACCTGATCACGCGGTGGGGGCCCGAAGGGCAGGACGGCGGATCGTGGTACCTGGTTGTCAACAACGTCTTCACCGACGTTGGCGGCTGCCAGTATGAGCTTCGCCCGAACAGTGAAGTGCTTTGGCTGAACAAGGGCTCCACGATTGAGCCGCTGCTCGCGCTCCTGCCCGTAGCCGACAAATACAGCTCCGGCCCGCGCCCGCTGACGGCCACCGCCGCGTTGGGCAAGCCGTTCGAAGTCGAAGTCCTCCAGTACGCCGATGACAAGGAAGACAAACCCCCCGCTACGCCGGAACTGGCTGGCTCATCGGCCATCGCAGGCGCGATGGTCCGGTCGGTGAGAACAGCCACAAACGGCTTCGAGACCACGATCGAAGGTGGTGAGCTCAGCACGGACTCCACTGGAAGGGCGAGCATCACGTTCACCACTCCTGGGTGGCATCGGATCAAGGCGATCTCTATGTCCGGAGGTAAGGAAGACGCGATCCGCTCGAACCGACTCGACGTGTGCGTGCCCCGTGACGATTCCACGAGTTGCGAAGAACCCGAGCCCGAAGAAGACGACCTGCGCATGACGTCTGCAACCGCAGAACAGCTCAAACGCGAAGAAGAAGCGAAGTGGACCAAAGAAGCAAAACGGGAAGAAGAAGTGAAGCCGGAAGAAGAAGTGAAGCCGGGTCCGCCGCCCGGCAAATCCGACGTTCTCGCATTTCAGGCGAAGAATCCGGAAGCGGCGCAGCTCGTGTCGACGCCGATCACCGCTCCTGTGCGCGTGCAGGCCCCTGCGCTGGACGGACAGGGAACGGCACGGGGCCTCGTCGGTGTGAGCTGGCGGATCCTCGACGCGGGTGTGGGCCTGCGCTCATGGCGGATCGCCTCAAAGACGTTGGGGACTGCGAGCTACGTTACGCGCGCGACCGGGACGAGCGCCACCTCGGCGCTGCTGGCGCTCCCGCCGGGCGCGACATACGATCTCCAGATCACGTTCACGGACACGCTGGGGCGAAGCTCGACGATGACGATCGGCGAGGTGCTCGTGCCGCACGGCGCTCGCTGGAGCGGGCTGCGCTACCGCGGACACTGGCAGCCGCTGCGCCAGACGGGCGCGTGGCTGGACACCGTCAGCCGCGCTCGAGCCGGCGCGCAGGTGTCCGCTGCGCTCGGCGTCGGGCGGCCGGTCTTCCTGCTGCGGGGGACGCCTGGGCCCGCCAGGGTCGAACTGCGTGAGGGCGCCCATCGTCAAGTCCTCGCGCTCGCCCCCCGCGCGGGTCGCGCTTTGCGTGTGATCGGCGCTTCGCGACGATCGCGCGCCGGCGCAGTGACGCTGCGGGTGCTACAGGGAACGGTCGATCTCGATGGCGTGGCGGTTGAAGGCTAGTCGCCGCCGCGCTGTGGCTCGGCGCCTGTGCGCGGCGGCGCTCGGCGTCTGCGCGACGCTGCTCGCATGCGCAACGGGCACCGCGCTTGCGACCGCCGTCAACGCAGCCGATCGGGAACGCCTCGACCGCACCGCGCGCTACCTGCAGGACGCGCAGAACGCGGACGGGGGGTTCAGCGTCAGGGTCGGCGGCCCCTCCGAACCGGGCGCGAGCGCCTGGGTGGCGCTCGGTCTGGCCGCTGCCGGCGTGAACCCCCAGGAACAGACCCCCCTCTCGGGGGGCCACAGCGTTTACACCTACCTCCAAGAACACGCGCAGGCGCTCAGCTCCACCACCGCCTTCGCGCGCGAACTGCTCGTCGTGGACGCCGCCGGCGCCGCTCCGGAAGACTTCGGCGGCGTCCATCTCGTCGAAGAGATCCTCAGCCGCCAACTCGAAGGACCGGGCAGCACGGGGGCCTTTGCCGAAGAAGCGCACAGCTCCGCGCCCAGCGTCAACGGCACCATCTTCGCGATCCTCGCGCTCAGCCCGATCGATGAAGAACACGCCGCAAAGGCCGTCCAACAGGCCGCGCAGTGGCTGCTCACGGTGCACAACGCCGGCGCCGGCTGGCCGTCACACGAAGTCTGCCCGAGTCACGCGAGTCCCGGCGGCTGCGAAAGCAACACCGACATGACAGGCGCCGCGATCGAGGCCTTGAACGCGGCCGGTCTCGAGCGCCAGCCGGTTCAAGAAGAAGCATTCGAGTATCTCCGGCAGTACGCTCAGAGCCCGAACGGAGGTTTCTCTCAGCAAGCCGAAGAAGCCGAACCCAACGTCGCCTCGACGGCGTGGGTGCTCCAGGGCATCTGGTCGGCCGCTGAGAACCCAGAAGCGTGGCCTTGGCTCACGGAAGCTGCGGGGGACCCGATGAGCTACCTCGCATCGATGCAGCAGGAAGACGGCCACATCCGCTATGACGCGAGCGAAGAAGACAACGGCGTCTGGATGACCGCGCAGGTGGCGCCCGCGTACGCCGGTCAGCCGTTCCCAATCCCGGCCGTGCCTCTGAAAGCGGAACCCAACCAGCCACCGGCGAGCTCGGACTCAGCGGCGCCGGGCCCCGCAGGCGCTGAAGCCGGAGACGGCGGTGAATCAGCGTATCCGGGTCCGGGCGTGATCAGCGCCGGCGGCGGCGACGGCGCATCCCTGTTCAGTCGCCCCCAGCCGCAGAGCCAGGGCC
>JBOGXX010000041.1:0-1783 GCA_050696475.1 Solirubrobacteraceae bacterium
GGCCGAGCTCCAGCTGCCGGTGCGTGCGCTCGGGCTGGTCGGCGCCACCGAGAACATGCCAGGCGGCCGCGCGGTCAAGCCCGGCGACATCGTCCGCGCGTCCGACGGCACCACGATCGAGGTCAACAACACCGACGCCGAGGGCCGCCTGGTGCTGGCGGACTGCCTCTGTCACGCGCTCGCCGAAGGCGCGGAGCGACTCGTTGACCTGGCCACGCTGACGGGCGCGGTGCTCGTCGCGCTCGGGTCAACATACGCGGGTCTGCTCAGCAACGACGACGAGTTGGCCCAGCGGCTCGAGGCGGCGGGGGAGCGTAGCGGCGAGATCGTTTGGCGCCTGCCCATGCACGAGGAGTACGGCGAGCTCGTAAAGGGCGCCTATGCGGACCTGGACAATGCGCCGGAAGGCCGCAAGGCGGGCACGATCGTAGGCGCCACCTTCCTTTCGAGCTTCGTCGGCGAGACGCCGTGGGCGCACCTGGACATCGCCGGCAGCGCCTGGGACTTGGGCCGTGCGTATGTCGGCAAGGGCGCGTCGGGCTATGCGGTGCGTCTGCTGGTCGAGCTCGCCCGTTCCTACTGCGCCTAGCTGCAGGCGCCCGTCCAGTCGAGGCCGCTCGCGATCAGGGTGCATGCGGGACGCTCGAGCCGCACGCCGGTGCGGACAGGTGTCCGGTGACCGCGGCCCAGGCCCGGCCACGTGGATCGATGTGCGCGCGATGGCGCCCGGCGGCGCCAGGGATCTCGACGAGCTCGATCTCGCTTCCGGCGGCGCGAGCCGCGCGCTCGTAGCTGCGCGCGAGCTCGATCGAGACGGTCTCGTCGCTTGTCCCGTGCACGAGCAGCGCGGGCATGCTCAGCGGCAGCAGGCTGATGGGATCGCCGGCCGCGTAGCGTTCGGGCAGCTCCTCGGGTGGGCCGCCCATCAGGCCGAGCACGGCGCCGCCTCGCCAGAGCCGGTAGGCGCCGGCGAGGTCGCAGACGCCGGCTTGGGCGATCACGCGCGCGATTCGCATGCGTGGCTCGCCAAGGATACGTCCGGGCGCACCGTCGGGAAGCCGCGGACGCGCAGCGGCCCACAGCGCGAGGTGGCCACCGGCGGAGTGCCCGATCACGGTGACCCCGTCGAGCATCAGCGGCGCGTCCACACGCGGCAGGTAGTCGATCGCGGCCGCGACATCGGCGAACGTGGCCGGCCAGCCGCCACCGCCGCCGACGCGACGGTACTCGATGTTCCACACCGCGAAGCGGCGCCTGAGCAGGTCGCCCACGAGGCCGCGCATCACGATCCGCCCGTAGCGGTCTGTCCACGAGCCGCCGTGGATGAGCACCACAAGGGGGTGCGGCCCGAGCCCGCTCGGCAGGTGGAGATCCGCGCGCTGTGAGCGGGCGCGGCCGTAGCTGAAGACGCGGCCGCGCTTGAACAGGTCGAGGATGACACCCGCGCGGCCCACTTCGGCGCATCGTGACATAGATACGACTGTGCCGGGTCCGCTAGGATGCTCCGCGCGTGGTCAGATACTGGGATTCAACGGTGCTGCCCCTGCTACAGGCGCGCTCGCCGCGGACCCTCGTGGAAGTGGGGGCGGCAGACGGAAAGAACACCCAGCAGATCGCCACCTGGGCAGCTCAAAACGCTGCGATTCTGCATGTGGTCGACCCTAAACCCAGATTCGACCTGGATGACTACGCCGCGGAGGTGAAGGATCACCTGGTGATGCATCGCCAACTCAGCCTCAGCGCGCTCCCGGCAATCGGAGCGGCTGACATGGTCCTGCTGGAC
>JBOGXX010000042.1:0-5803 GCA_050696475.1 Solirubrobacteraceae bacterium
CGATCGCGATCCGCACGCCGAGCTGCTTGATCGCGGTCAGCCGCCGGACGGTCTCATCGATGTTGCGCATCAACGTCGTCTCGGTGATCTCGATCGTCAGCGCCGCCGGGTCCAGGCCGCTGTCTCCGAGCGCTTCTTCGATGTCGAGGATCAGCTGGTCGGTGTCGAGCTGGCGCGCGGAGACGTTCACCGCCATCGCGATCGCGTTGCCGTCGCGATGCCACACCGCCGCCTGGCGGCAGGCCTCCCGCAGCACCCAGCGACCGACCTCGGTGATCAGGCCCGTCTCCTCGAGCAGCGGGATGAAGGCGTCGGGCTGGACGATGCCTTTGGTCTCGTGGCGCCAGCGGATCAGAGCCTCGACGCCCGTGGGCTTCATGCTGCTGAGCGCGAACGTCGGCTGGTAGGCGAGGAAGAACTCCTCCCTCTCGAGCGCCTCGTGCAGGTCCATGTCCAGCTCCATGCGACTCTGTACGGCGTCCTGCATGCCCGACTCGAAGACCGCGTAGCGGTTCTTGCCATCCCACTTGGCACGGTACATCGCGATGTCAGCGTCGCGCAGCAGGTCCTCGGCTGAGCTGCGCTTGCCGGCGGCGATGCCGATGCTGGCGGTGATCGTCAGGTGTGTCTCACCGTCCTCGCCGAGGTTGAACGGGTGCTTGAGCGCCTCCAGCAGACGCTCGGCGACCAGCTCGGGGCCGGCCGCCAGGGACAGCTCCTCGGCGATCACGACGAACTCGTCGCCACCCAACCGGCCGAGCGCGTCGACGTGGCGCACGACACCCTCCAGCCTTGCGGCGACGGCACGCAGCAGTTCGTCGCCGACGGCGTGACCGAGCGTGTCGTTGATTCCCTTGAAGCCGTCGAGGTCGATGAACAGCGCCGCCACCGGCGTCTGGTTGCGCGCGGAGCGGGCCAGCATCTGCTCCACGCGGTCGAGGATCAGGGTGCGGTTGGGCAGGCCCGTCAGCGGGTCGTGCGTGGCCAGGAACGCCAGCTCCTCCTCGCGACGCGTCAGCTCCTCGTCGGTGCGACGACGCTCGGTCTCGAAGCATTCGCACATGCGCAGCAGGCTGAACTCGAGGCTCAGCTGGAGCATGTTCAACGCGTGCACGAGCGCCTGCGGGGGCGAGTCGAGCTCGGCGGCGCTGTCACGCAAGGCGTCCGCCATAACGTTGCGCCACCACAGACTGCGTCTGGTCACCTCGTTCAACGAGGCCGCGCGGTGGGCAGCCAGCTCGCCGAATATCTGTGAGGTTTCGCGGGCGGCCTCCTGGGTCACCTGCACGTCCTCGCCCGCGATCCAGCGCGCGACCGCCGTCGTCGAGCCGACGCAGATCTGCTCGAAGTGCCTCTGGACGGGCTCATCGACGATTTCGCCCGAGTCGCCGGTCTTGGCGACCGTTTCAGCGAGCACCTCATCGGCGCGCGCGAGCAGCGCCGCACCGAGGCGGTGGACCTCCTGCTCAAACGCCGGCGCGGGCGCAGGCGCTCGCTTCGAAGGATGCGCGCCGTTGCGGCCTGCGCTTGGCGCGGCCATCTCAGCTCCTCGTGCCGGTTGCGCGCGGCGTCGGGAGGGCCACTTCGAACAGGCTCTCAACGGAATCCCCCGGCGTGGGCTTGCCCATGAACAGGCCCTGGGCCATCGTGCAGCCCATCGTCTCGAGGTTGGTCAACTGCTCGAAGGTCTCGATGCCCTTGGCGATCACGGTCAGCGACAGGTCGCGCCCGACGATCAGGATCGCCTCGAGCAGCCACGTGCGGTAGTCCTCGTCGTCGGAGGCCGCAAGCGAGCCGCGGTCGACCTTCAGGAAGTCCAGCGGCAGCCGCCGCAGGTCGGAGTGGTAGGCGTAGCCGCTGCCGCCGAAGTCGTCGATCGCGACCAGCACGCCCAGCCGCTTGATCTCCTCGAGACGGGCGACAGCCGCGTCGAGGTCGGTCATGACCGTCGTCTCGGGCACCTCGAGCGTCAGCAGCGAGGGCTCGATGCCCGACTGCTGGAGCGCGCGGCGCAGGTCCGTGGCGAAGCCTTCGCGGTTGAGCTGGTTGGAGGAGACCTCGACCGAGACGCCCACGGCGTGGCCGGCCACGTTCCAGGCGGCGGCGCGCGTGCAGGCCTCCTCGAGCACCCAGCGACCGATCGGCACGATCAGCCCGGTTTCCTCGGCGAGCGGAATGAAGTCGGCGGGCGCCACGTCGCCCTTTTTGGGGTGCTGCCAGCTGATCCGCGCCTCGAGGCCCGCGACGGCGCCGCTGGTGAGGTCGTAGATCGGCTGGTAGAGCAGCGAGAACTGTTTCTCGGCGAGCGCCGCGTTCAGCTCCACCTCGAGCACGCCACGCCCCTCGATCACCGAGCGCATGTTCGCGTTGAACAGCGTGTAGCGGTCCTTGCCGGCCGCCTTGGCGGCGTACAGAGCCAGTTGCGCGTCGCGCAGGAGATCGTCGGGCGACGCGTAGCGGCCGAAGGCGAGGCCGATGCTCGCGGTCATGAAGAAGCTGGGCCCGAAGTCCTCGAGCTCGAAGGGCCTGTGCAGCGACTCGATCACGCGCCGTGCCAGCGCGTCGAGCCGCGCGCCGCGCGCCGCTGACTCGACCAGGATCACGAACTCGTCGTCGCCGAGGCGGCCCACGGTGTCGCCGGCGCGCACGACGTTTTCCAGCCGTTCGGCGACGCTCTTCAGAAGCTGGTCGCCGGCAGCCTCGCCGAGCTTCTCGTTGACGTCTTTGAACCAGTCGATGTCGATGAACAGCGCACCGACCAGCAGGCCGGATTGGCGACCGGCGCGCGCGAGCATGATCTCCGCGCGGTCGAGCATCAGCGGGCGGTTGGGGAGCCCCGTGAGGGCGTCATAAAGCTCGTCATGCGGCGGCTGGGGGGCTGCCTCCTGCGAGACGGGAGCCGCATCGCGCCCGGCGCCGAGCACGAACACGAGCAGCCCGATGAGCAGGCTCAAGACGATTCCGCCGGCGAGCAGCGCCGTCGTTTCACCGTTGGAGAAGACGCCTGCGGGGATCGGCACGGCGAAGCTCGTGACACTCCAGCCGTTGTCGAGGCTCGTGGTGGCGCTGCGTGCGCCCGCGGACGGCGTGCCGTTCGCAAACGTGAGGCGGCTCGCGCCGGTCCGGTAGCTGAGGCGGGTCGCGATCCCGGGGTGACCTTCGAGCACAGCCTGCATGAAGACGCCGGGCACGAGCACCTCGCGCAGCCAGCCGACCGATGCCGCCGTGCGTCCGAAGGCCGTGTGGGGAGTCGCGTTGCCGCGGTAGACGGGTGTCACGATCGCGAGCGCCCGCCTGCCGCCGGTGGAGACGACGGTGTAGCGGCTTAGGCCCTTGTCCCTGTCGCTCAGCAGCGCCGGCGAGAGCGCGCAGTAGTCCTGACCGGCGGGGCGCGCCAGCGCCGCGGCGCGCACCAGTTCGGCTGTGGCAAGGCAGTAGTAGTGGTGGTCGCTGGCGGGAACCACCGGGAAGGCTTCTGCGATCGCCGGTGCGGCGCCCGGCGTCGCCGGCTTCAGCGCGCGCCCGGTGACCCGCGCCTCGAACGCCCCGAGCTGGCCCTTGCGGACGATCTCGATCAGCGAGAGGTTCTCGAGCTCCGGGAAGCGGCGCAGCGTTCGCGCCCACCTCACCCAGCGGGCGAACTGCGCCGGCGAGGCCTTGGCGTTGCCGGCGAAGAAGGTAGCTGCGCTGACCGCCAGCTCTTCCTCGCGCTGGAGCGCGAGTTTTGCGGCCGAAGCGACGGCGGCGGCGTTCTGCCCGAACGCGGCGCTCTGCTTGTTCGCGTCATGGCGCGCGAGCGCGTGCGCCCCGAGGATCGAGGCGACGGTCCCAGCCACCACACAGAGCAGTGCGAGCGCAGCCCACGCGGCCCCGCGGGTACGGGCCGCCCGCCCGAAGCGGGCGAGCCGGCGGCTGGCCCCACCACTCGGCTCAGCGAGCTCGGTGTCGACGGCGGGGGCGCTCTCGCCGTGCAAGCTCTTGTCCTCGGCGAGCTGCGCCCTGGCGATCTGAATCGCCGGGCGCTCGATCGGTGCGCCCGGTCCCGACGGCTCTGGGGCTTCTCCGGCTGGCCCCGGTGCAGGAGGAACGCCAGCGGAGTCGCGCTCGTTGTGGTCGTGGGGGGTTTCGCTGTCTGACATGAAGCTCTCGTGCTGCTCGCAACATCCGCGCGCCTACGCCCTTCACCCTGATCGAGCCCGCACGCCGCTATCCATCCGAATCCTGCGTCCATTTCGACAAATAGCCGAGAAAGGTTTACCCCTGCAGATGCGATTGCCGAGCGCGGGGAGAGGACCGGCCTGCGGCGGCGCCGACGCGACCCGGGCCGCAAGCAGCTCGCCCTCGCGCCCGCCGCGAACCTCGCCTGGCCCTACTAGGCGCCGAGCTGCACGAGCGCGATCCCCGCGAATCCCGCAAGAATGGGCGATCCAGGACTCGAACCTGGGACCTCTTCCTTATCAGAGAAGCGCTCTAACCAACTGAGCTAATCGCCCGCGGGCGCCGATTCTAGCTCGACGCGACGAGCCTGGGCCGCGATCCGCTCCGCCAGCTCGATCGCCTCGTCGGCCGTGGAGAAGGACAGCTGTGCGCTGTAGCGACCGTCGCGCGTCGGCCTCACCTGCACCTCCGCCCCCAGCGCCCCTGCGAGCGCCCGTGCGATGTCAGTCGCCGCTCGCTCCTGATCGGGATGCGGTTCAGCCCCCACGCGTCGCGTCCTGCGGGGTTGCCGGCGGCCGTTGCTCTCGCGCGCACGCTCTTCGGTGACCCGCACCGACCAGCCCGCCTCGGCCGCCCGGTGGGCGAGGCTGCGCCTGTCGCCGTGGTCCTCGGCGAGCAGCAACGCGCGGCCGTGCCCCTCGCTGAGCGTCCCCTCCTTGAGCAGCTCGATCGCCTCGTCCGGGAGGTCGAGCAGGCGCACGAGGTTGCTCACCGCGACGCGGCTACGCCCGACGCGCCGCCCGACGCCCTCGCGCGTGAGTCCCAGCTCCTCCACGAGCGCCGCGCACGCGCGGGCCTCGTCGATCGGGTTGAGGTCTTCGCGGGCCATGTTCTCAACGAGCGCCACTTCCAGCGCCTGCGCGTCCTCGCGCTCGCGCACGATCGCCGGAATGCTGTGCAGGCCGGCGATCTGAGCAGCCCGCCAGCGGCGCTCGCCCGCCACCAGCTCGTAGGTGCCGCCGGGCTTTGGGCGCACCAGCACCGGCTGCAGCACGCCGCGCTCGCCCAGCGAGCCCGCCAGCGACTCGAGCGACTGCTGATCGAAGCGCTGGCGCGGCTGCCTGGGGTTTGGAACGATCAGCTCGATCGCGAGATCGCGTAGCTCGTCATCGCCCTGCCTGACCCCCTCTGCGGACACGGACAGGATCGCGCCCAGGCCCCGGCCCATGCCCGGCCTTGGTTTAGCCACGTGCAGCCACCTCCTTTGCCAGCTCGAAGTACGCCTCGGCCCCAGCGCTGTGCGGGTCGTGATGGGTCACGGGCAGGCCGTAGCTCGGGGCCTCGCCGACGCGAACGTTGCGCGGGATCACCGTGTCGAAGACCAGGTCGGGGAAGTGCGCTCGCACTTCGCGCTCCACGTCCTGGCCCAGGCGCGTGCGCGCGTCGTGCATCGTCAACAGCATCCCCGCGACCGCCAGTCGCGGGTTCAGCTCTCGCTGCACGAGCGCGAGCGTCTCGAGCAGACCCGCCAGGCCCTCGAGCGCGAAGTACTCGGTCTGCACCGGCACGATCACCCTGTCCGCGGCCACCAGCGCGCTGACGGTCAGCGGACCCAGCGACGGAGGGCAGTCGAGCAGGATGTAGC
>JBOGXX010000043.1:0-11743 GCA_050696475.1 Solirubrobacteraceae bacterium
ATCACCCGATCATGACGCTCACGCATCGCGGCGAAGGCCTCGACGTGATCGATCGCTACACGGGCGCGCCGTCGTTCGTCGTCTCCGGCTTGACCTCGAGCGGCGGCATGGTGGAGATCCCGGTCGAGACCGACGTGACCCCTGCGGCGCTCCTGGTGCCCGGCGAGGCGCAGCCTGCTGGGGACGCGCGGTGAGCGCGCCGACGCTCTCCGAGCCACTGGGGCAGCCGATCCGCGGCCCGCGCGCGCTCAGCGACAGCTGGCCGCGCTTCTGGCACCTCGCCTACAACATCGCGCGCAGCGAATTCAAACTGAAGTTCTTCGGCTCGGTGCTCGGCTACCTGTGGCAGGTGGTGCGGCCACTGCTGCTGTTCGGCGTGCTGTACGTGTTCTTCGTCGTGATCTTCCACGTCGACAGGGCCAAAGGCGCCGCGGCCCACGACTACGGAGCACAGCTGCTGGGCTCGATCGTGCTGTTCACATTCTTCGGCGAAGCCACTTCCGGGGCGGTGCGCAGCGTCGTCGACCGGGAGAACCTCGTGCGGAAGATCCAGTTCCCGCGCCTGGCGATCCCGGTCTCGGTCGTGCTGCTGTCACTGTTCAACCTCGGGCTGAACCTCGTGGTCGTGATGGTCTTCGCCGTGGCCGCCGGGGTGCGGCCGATGATCACATGGCTCGAGCTCCCCCTGATCATCCTGATGCTGAGCGTGCTCGGCATGGGCATGGCGATGCTGCTCTCGGCGCTGTTCGTGCGCTTCCGTGACATATCGCCGATCTGGGAAGTCGTGAGCCAGATCCTGTTCTACTCGGCGCCCGTGATCCTCCCGGCCGAAACCGTGCGCGAAACGCTCCAACACGGCACGCTTAACCACATTCTCTACCACGTCTACACACTCAACCCACTGGTCGCGATCTTCCAGCAGTTCCGCCACACGATGATCAACCATGCAACGCTCGGTGCCGAGGGGATCATGGGCAGCTGGCTCGCGCTGCTGGAGCCGGCGGCACTCGTGGCGGTGATTTTCGTGGTCGGCTTCTGGTACTTCAATCGCGAGGCGCCGCACATCGCCGAGGACCTCTGACGGAGACCTGACGCAGACCTCAAAGGCCTGCGTCAGGCGTGCCGGCGCGATGCTCTGGGCTTCACGCCTGCTACCATGACATCATGCGCCAGCTGACACTGCGAGTCCCCGAGGAGCTCGCCGAGCAACTCAAGGGGGCGGCACGCGATCACGAGGACAGCGTCAACGGCTACGCGGTCAAGGTTCTCTCAGCAGCCATCGACCCTGACTACGCCGGCGATGAGATCACGGGCCTGCGGGAGCGTCTCGGGCGGGCGGGGCTATTGCTGAGCCCTGAGCGCCTCCCCGCAGCCAAACTTCCGTCCGCACGAGCGCTGAGTCGCGCCCGCGCAGCCGCCGGACGTGGCAAGCCACTGTCGGACTTCATCGCCGAGGACCGTCGCTGAGCACCTTCGCCGATTCGTCTGCGCTCGTGAAGCTCTACGCAGACGAGGCCGGACACCGTACGATCCGCGCGCTCGACGTACTGGTGATCTCAGCACTCGCACGCGTAGAGGTGCCCGCGGCGCTGTGGCGCAAGGCACGAGCCGGGGAGCTCGCGGATGCAGCCGCCAGCACCCTGGTGGGCGCGTTCGAGCTCGACTTCCACGGCGATCATCATTCAGATCCACGGTTCACGATCATCGCCGCCACCGACCCGGTGCTCGTAGCGGCCGCACAAGAAGCAGCACGCCACGCGCTGCGCGCTTACGACGCCGTGCAACTCGCGAGCGCGCTCGCAGTCCGAGAGGTCGATCCTCGCTGCGACGGCTTCGCATGCTTCGACGCGGAGTTGCAACGCGCAGCAAGCCGTGCGGGCTTCACCCTCGTGCCCCGAGCAGACTGAGCCGCTACCACTCCGTCGACGCGTCGATATCTCAACGGAAGCAGGAACGCCGCAATCTTCGTGTTCGCCTTGTACTTTGATCGCCAATGATGGACGCCGAGCGCTGGAGAGCAGACGAGCGGGGCCTGCGCGAGGCGGTGCGCTCCACGAGGCGCCGCTCCGCAGAATCCGACCCGCCGGCTGTCGCCACCACGGCGTCGCCGCTGGTGTCGGTGATCGTGGTGTGCTGGAACTCCGCTGACGTCCTCGGAGACTGCCTCGACCGCCTGTTGGCCCAGGACTACGCCAACTACGAGACGATCGTCGTGGACGACGGCTCGCAGGACCACACGCTCGCGGTCGCGGAGCGCCGCACAGCGCCCGACGTCGAGCTGAAGATCGTGCGCAGCCCCCGCAACCGGGGCTGCCCTGCCGCGCGCAACCTCGGCCTCGAGCATGCGCAAGGGGAGATCGTCGCGTTCATCGACGCCGACGGCTTCGCCGCGCCGAGCTGGCTGCGCGAGCTCGTGGCCGTGTTCGATCCGGACGAGGCCGTGGGGGGAGCGGCGTCAACCGTGTTCTTCGCGGACAACCCGCTGGTGCTCAATGGCGCTGG
Source organism: Solirubrobacteraceae bacterium (assembly GCA_050696475.1). Taxonomy (GTDB): domain Bacteria; phylum Actinomycetota; class Thermoleophilia; order Solirubrobacterales; family Solirubrobacteraceae; genus Palsa-744. The sequence goes on from JBOGXX010000043.1 coordinate 2,503, forward strand.
CGGGGTCGTCAACCGGCAGGGCTGGGCGGCGGACCTGTCGATGAACGAGTCCTGTGAGCGCGCTGAGCTCGCTTCGGAGGCGCTCTACCCGATGGGCTGCGGCATGGCCGTGCGCCGATCAGCGCTGGAGCGCGTCGGCCCGTTCGATGACCGCATGCTCAACTACTACGACGACGTCGACTACGGCATACGGCTGTGGCGCGCGGGCTACCGCGTGGTCGTGGCACAGGACGCCTGGATCGACCACGGCTTCGGCGAGGCCGGCGGGGACTCCTCGCGCAAGCAGCTGCTCTGCGAGCGCCACCGCATGCGGGTGGTTCTCAAGCACGCTCCCACGAGCAGCCTCGGCCGCTGGGCTGTCCACGAGGCACGCGCGATCGCGCATGCGGTCCACTCCCGCCGCCTGCAGAAGCTCAGGGCGATCGCGTGGAACGTGCGCCAGCTGCCCAATACGCTCGTCGAGCGACGCCGCCTGCACCACGCCGCCCGCGTTCCCGATCGCTTGATCGACCCATCCTGGGGCGACGGATTCCCGGCAGGGGTGCCGCCGCGCCTGGCGCCGCAGCCGCAGCGCGCCGGTCCCAGCGTCGATATGGCCGATCCGAGCAGCGAGGGTCAGCTCCTCTACGGCTGGTTCAGCGCCGAGCACCTGGACGGGAACAGCTACCGCTGGGCCGGCGTGCAGGCGGCGGCGCTGGTGACGCTGCGGGCGCCCGCCGAGAGGCTGTGCCTCCGCTTCGCCCACGTGCCCGTCGACGTGGGTGGCGTGGACGTCAGCGTTCGACGGCTCGGCTCGCTCGAGCCGCTCGTCCCCGCGTGGGCCACGCACCTGTCGTGGCAGTACATCGAGCGATCCGTGGAGAACCATCCACTGGCGTTGCCCGCCGGCGACTACGAGGTCGTCTTCAGCGCCCCGCGGGGGTGGTCGGACCCTCCGCGCGAGACCCGCTCGCTCGGGTTCGCACTCGCGTCGATGTCGTTCGAGGATTCCTATGAGATCGCCTCTGGCGGCCTGGACATGGCCTCTCCCGACGTCGAGGATCAGCTGCTCAGCGGCTGGTTCGAAGCCGAAGCGGATGCCGGGCGCCGATACAGGTGGGCGGCTGCACATGCGGGTGCGAGCGTGCGCCTCGCAGAGCCAGCTAGGAGCGCCCGTTTGGAGTTCCGTTTCCCGCCCGGACCCACCGGAGGAGCGATCATTTCCGTGCGCCCGGTGGACTCACGGGAGGTCATATGGTCGACCCGACTCGAATGGCGTGCGGGAGACTGGGAGCAAGAGCGGGTGGCTCTGCGCCTGAGCCCCGGCGAGTACGTTGTGACGTTCGATGCCGAGGGCCTCTGGTCGAACCCCAGCCAGCGAGACCCGGAGCTACCTCCGGAGAATCGCACGCTGGGGTTCGCGGTTTCATCGCTTGCGTTCGGGTCGACGTAGATCGGCTGGTCGACGAGCGACACGAGAGCCTCGCTCCAGCACAGCTCTATGCCCCGTCGGCAGCGGCCAGGAGCTCCGGAAAGAGTTCTCGCATCAGCGCCCACTTCGTCGGCGTCTCCGAGTTCGTGCGTCGCCGACGCCAACCGAGAACCTGGGGCACGTGCACGCCATGCGCTCCCGCCTGCGCGCAGCGGCACCACAGGTGGAAGTCCTCCCAGCCCGCGAGACGCGGGTCCGTCGAATAGCCACCAAGCTCCAGCAGCCGCGCGCGCCGGAGGAGCGCCGTCGCGTCGATCCAGTTGCCGCGCTTCAGGCGCTGCGGCTCCCAGGGAAGCGAGCTGAGAAGCTCGACCGGTCGCCTCTCCTCGAAGGCCGCGACCATCGGGTAGCAGAACATAGCCTGCTGATCTGCGTCGAGGGCGCTGATAAGACGCTCCAACGTCGAGGGATAGATCCCACCGTCCGCATCGAGGATGAACACGTACTCGCCGCGCGCCCGCTGCGCCAGCGTGTTGCGCGCATGGCCCATGCCATGATCGACCGGCTGGTGAAGCAATATCGCCGGAAGCGCTGCCTGCTCGTCCAGGAAGTGCCTGACCGCTGGAGCGGCTCTGCTCGAAGCGTCGACGAGCACCTCGATGGCGCCATACTGGGACATCGTGATACTGGCGAGCGCTTCAACGCCTTCGCGTTCGCGGCCCGGCGCGATCACGCTGATCACACTGATGCGCGGCGGGCTGCGAGCGTAGGCGGCCGTCTGCACCAATACCTGCGCGCCAGGGCGTCGTCGGCGTGCGAGAACGCGATCGGAGATGGCCCGCAGCAAGAGGCGTTGCCTGCGTGCTGTGGCGAGTTCGACGGTTGAGGTTACGCCAGGGTGCGGCTCGACCGGAGGCACATGAGCCGTCGGCGCATCGACCGAGAACAGCGAGTCCCCCGTTGCCGGCGGCTGCCGCGGCAGCTCCGCGGCGAGTTCGGCCAGCCGATCGGCGGCGGGGCCCATGGGGAGCTCCTGGCGCACGAAATCGTATGCCCGCTCTCGCAACCGCCGTCGCCGCTCGGGGTCGTCGAGCAGGTCGTTGATGACGCCGGCGATACTCTCCGCTCCCGCACTTAGAAAGTGCTCGCCCGGGATCAGCGGCTCGCTGTCGAGGCAGGGCTCGGAGACCACGACGCAGCCGTTGCAAATCGCCTCCAGGAAGCGCATCCACTCGAGTGCCGAGGATGTGGTGCGATGCAGGTTGAGCAAGACCCGCGCCGAGCGGAGCCGCCGATGCTTCTCCTCCCCCTTGAGGAAGTCCGGCCTGGGGCCGGTCCGCGGCTCCAGCGGCGGAACTAGAAGCTGGCACTCGCGCGCCGACAGCTCCCGGCCGAGGCCCGCCAAGAGCGGATCGCGCCGGGCGTCGGCGGCCCCCAGGTAGAGCACGTCGATATCTCGTTCGGCGTGAGGGTCGCCCAGCCACGTGTCCCATTGCGAGACGTATCCGATCTGCAGGTGCTCGCAGCGGATCCCGCGGCGTCGCAGCTCCGCAGCGCTGGACCAGTTGATCGATACGGCTCCCCCGAACCCCCCGACCAGGCGATACGTTGCCTCGAACCACTCTGTACCCGGATTCTCAGTGCAGAGCGCAATCGTCTGCGTGCATTGTCGACGGTCGGGGAATCCCGCTGGGTCGCCCCACGCTTGGAACTCGTGCGGAACCACGACATATACGCAATCCTCGCGTAGAGGCGGGAAGCGGTCGAAGGTCAGTTCAGCAGCATGTCCGCCGTCAACCATCGCTGACGAGATGGCAGCAAGCAGCTCGGTCATGAAGTGGCTGCCCTTGCGAGTACTCACGAAACAGAAGCGCATCTACCCTCCGACAGTATCTCGACCAAACGAGCGATCAGATGCGAGCCTCGATACCAGGTCGCGGAATCGCGCACTATCATGCTCGTGGATGCAAGCCAACCTCTGTTCGGTCCTCGCCGCGAACCCGCTGGCGATCCTTCGCACGTGAGCATTCGCCCTCTGTCGGACATCCCGGGGTCGGCGTCGCGGAGCGGTGCGCAGACGCTAGTAGCGCTCGAGCAACGCGATCACGATCTGGAGCAGATGCAACTCGCGGTCATCCGCCGAGAGCATGAGCTCGAGCGACTCCGCCAAACTATCACCTCGCTCGAGGGACAGCTCGCACGGGCTCAGTTGGCGAGCAGGCGCACCGAGGAGTCGGTTACATGGCAGGCGATCCAGACACTGCGCGGTCGAGTGTATGGCGCGATTGGTGGTGAGCGCTCGCTGCTCGCGCGACTCTTGGGTGCTTCATTGCAAGCCGCGGGCAGATCCCTGGTGGCTCGACGCGCACCCGAACAACTGCCCGCATACCCCGAGGCCGCCCTTGGCATCGATGACAGCATTGGGGCGGTGATAGAGCTGCCCGAGTACCCAGATCCCCACGTATCGCTGATCATTCCGGTCCATTCTCGCGCTGATCTCACGGAAGCGTGTTTGTACTCGATCGCCGACCACACAACCCATGCCAGCTACGAGGTGATCTTGGTCGACGACACCGCCGACCAAAACACGAAACGACTCCTCGATCGCGTGAAAGGCGCAAAGGTCCTGCGCAACGAGAGGAATCTCGGTTATCTGCGCAGCATGAACCGCGGTGCCGCCGCTGCCCGAGGCGATTGGCTCGTGCTTTCCAACAATGATATCGAAGTAACACGGAACTGGCTGAACGCCATGCTGCGATGTGCCGGCTCCGCGCCGGACATCGGGGTTGTCACCCCTAAGTTCATATATCCCGATGGAAGCCTCAACGAGGCCGGCGGCATCGTCTGGCGTGACGGGACCGCCATGAATTACGGCCGTGGAGACGACCCGCACCATTTCCAATATGAATATCGACGCGAAACTGATTATGGCTCAGGAGCGGCGCTGATGGTCCGTACGACGTTGTGGAAGAAAGTTGGAGGTTTCGACGAACGCTACGTCCCGATCTACTACGAGGACGCCGACATATGCTTTCAGTCCCGTGAGCACGGTCTGCGGGTTATGTACGAGCCCGAGGCGCTCGTCGTGCATGTCGAGGGCGCCACGTCCGGGACCGACCCCACCTCCGGTGCCAAGCGCCACCAGGAGATCAACCGTCAGAGCTTCGTCGAGAAGTGGAGTAGCCGCCTGCCTGAGCAGTGGGCGTCGGCACCTGTGGGTGCGCGCGTCGCCGCGGACCGCTTTCGCGGTCCGCGTGTCCTCGTCATCGATCACCGCATGCCGATGCCTGACCGTGACGCCGGATCGCTGCGCATGCTGAACATCATGCGATCACTGATCGGCCTTGGTGCCCGAGTCACCTTCATGCCGGAAAACCTAGCGGACGCCAAACCATATACCCGTATGCTCCAGCGAATGGGCATCGAGGTACTGTACGGCGAACTCGACGTCCAGGTCGAGCTGGCGATCCTCGGGCCCGAACTTAGCGCAGCCATACTCTGCCGCCCTCACGCCGCTAGCCACTGGCTGGATACCGTGCGGGAGTTTTCTCCAGCGGCCACGGTTGTCTACGACACCGTCGACCTGCATTGGCTAAGAGAAGCGCGAAGGCACGCAAGCGCGGATCTGACGCACACGCTTGTCACCGGCAACGACAATCCGAGCCTCAAGTTGCTCCCCCCAAGGGCCAAAGCTCTGCGCGAGCTCGAGCTGGCGATGATTCGTGCGAGTGACATGACCCTCGTGGTGACTGACAGCGAGCGAGTGCAGGTCGAACGTGACGTGCCTGGCTCCCGAGTCATGGTGGTGCCAACCATTCACGACGTCGAAGAATGTGTGACACCGCCCCAGGACCGCTCGGGCATCCTGTTTGTCGGTGGTTTCGAGCATATTCCGAATGTCGATGCGGCGATCCGCCTCGTCAAGGAGGTGATGCCTGCGGTACGTGACAAGCTCGGGGACGTACAGGTAACGATCGTCGGCTCCAACGCCCCGCCTGAGGTTAAGGCCCTTGCTTCGCCATCCGTTGACGTGGCCGGATGGGTGAAGGATCTTCGGCCACTTCTCGAGCAAGCGCGGATGCTGGCCGCCCCACTCTGGTACGGCGCAGGCCTCAAGGGCAAAGTGACGCAGTGCCTTGCGGTGGGCCTGCCCGTTGTCACCACCTCGATCGGTGCCGAGGGCCTTGTGTCGCCGCCCAGTGATGAGGATGGGACTAGGGATGGGGAGGCTTGCCTTCTGATCGCCGACAGCACCTCCGAGATGGCGCAAAGGATGATCGCGCTTTACACCGACGACGAGTTATGGCGACGTCTGTCAGAGGCAGGTCAGCGCCTCATAGCTGAGCGTTGCTCGACGGATGTTGTCTCACGGCGTCTCGCCGAGATGCTCGGGCCCACGTGGTCACCGTCCCCGTTCAACGACCCCGAGCATCTCCTCTACTGAACGTGTATTGCACAAAACGTGCCTGCGACCAGCGGAATCTCGACTTGTCATTTTCGGGATTGCTAGCGTCTTCCGGCGGAGAGGTGCCGAGCTTTCTCGTCAAGAGCCACAACACTCGCCCGCTCGGGCCCGACCTAGCACGGTCGAGGACGAGCTAGCACAGGTCAGGTTTCCCCGCCAGCCCGTGGGCCAAGATGCAGAGAGCAATCACCAGCCACCGCTCGACGTGGGCGACGACGTGCTGGCGGATGACGCCGCGGCGCTCATTTGCTAGCAGCCCATCTGCTGGGCGGCGGGCGACCAGTCAACCTCGGTAGGCCACACTCCATGGACAAGGTCGTTCTTATCGGAAACTGTCAGGCAACGGCACTCGAAATGATGCTGCGCACCAATAGTGCCTTTGCTGAGCGGTTCGAGTTCGTGAGCTTCCCCCCCGTGCATGAGTTTCCCGAGGAGATGGTACCTGCGCTGCATCGCGCCGTCGCTGATGCGAGTGTCCTGATCCCGCAGCGAATCGACGACGCCTATCGAGCGGGAATGGGCCTCGGCACCAACACGCTGAGGGACATCGCTCACACGGATACTGTGGTGCGTTGGCCGAGCGTATATTGGGCAGGCTACTTTCCTGATCTCTTCTACGCGCGTGATGCGTCAGGACGGCCGGTTGTCGATGATCGCTTCGACTACCACGATCGAGTTATTTTGCGAGCGTACGGCGCAGGCATCGACGTTGCTGGTGCATGCGCGCTGCTGGAAGACGCCGAACGTCCCTCAAATGCGCAGGAGTGGGCCGCGCATGCGACTGCCGAGTTGGAGATCCGCGGCAAGGACTGCGAGGTCCAAGTCACATCGTTCATCTCTTCCCACTTCCGCGAGGAGCTGCTGTTCTTTACGATGAACCATCCAACCAACAGAATGCTGGCGTTTATCGCGCAAGAGATCACGGAACTGCTCGCGGTTCCAGGCAGCGTCGATGCCAAGCTTATGCCGGGCGAAGTGCTCGAGTCCACGTTCTACCCGCTGCATGCCAACCATGTGCGTGCACTCGACCTCAGCTTTGGAGCCGCGCTGCTCGCCGGCCGAACCCCATTTAGAATTCGCGGCACTAGCTATGAGCTCGCAGACGCGGTGCAAGTCTTCTACGAATACTATGATGAGCATCCGCAACTTGTCGAGCTCAATCTGGATCCGTGACAGCGACGTCTCCGGTTCGCGTGAGTTGCGAGCACGCGCCTGCACGTAACGGGGCGGCAAGTTCGAGATGGTGACGGCTCACCCGAGACCCACGATGACAGTCAGCCACCGGTAGGAGGGGATGTCCGGATCGTCGTGGAACTTTGATGGCGATCCGCGAGTGAAGGTTAGACGGTAACGGGCTCGGCGATTTCGCGCCGCTCGGTGGTTGTGGAGATGTCGGGGCTGGTGTGGCGCTCGATCGCGGTGACGAGCTTGGCGAGGTCGCGGTAGCCGATGATCCGCCGGAACTGCTGCTCGGCGACGAGCATCCCGGCGGCGGTCCAGCGCTTGCGCATGTCGCCGTCGCGCCAGCGCTTCACGTTGCGCTGGGTGTGGCGCACGATCTCGATCATGGACTCGCACGGGTTCGTCGAGCAGAGCGTCTTTGCGAGCTGTCCGGTGATACCGAGCCGCATCAGCGTGAGCGTCTCGGGCATCCCCTGGCGCAGCGAGCGAGCCGCGTCGGGCCAGCTGCGATCGAGCTCTGAGGCGAGCAGCTCAAGGCGCTGTTCGGCGAGGTCGGGGTCGCTCAGCGACCAGGCGCCGCGGATCCTCGCGAGGACCTGCGGACGATCGCGTTCGGGCAGCAGGTCGGTGACATTGCGCTCCTTATGCCTGTGGCAGCGATGAACAAGCGCGTGCTCGCCGAAGACGTCCTTGATCGCCTTGCGGAGCGCCTTGCCGCCGTCGATCACGAACAGGATCGCCTGCTCGGGATCGAGCCCGCAGTCGACGAGATCAGCCAGCAGCGTGCGCGCGAGCGTCGCGTTCTCGCTGCTGCCCTCCCATAGCCCGAGCGGGATCTTCACGCCCTCGGTCGAGATCCCGAGCGCGACGACATGCGTGCGGCCGGCCATCTCAAGGCCGTCGAGCATCATCACCGCCAGGCGCACGTCCTGCAGCCGGCGGCCCATCAGCTCCGACAGTGCTGTGCGCGTGCGCTCGATGAACAGCTCGGAGACCGTCGACTTGCCGTCGAGCTCGACTGCTGCTCGACCTGCTCGCCGACCGGCTCACCGATCGCGGCGTGCTTGCGCACAGAGACCCCGGCGAGCATCCGGTCCATCACCGCCCGCGTCAACGGGTCACGATCGGCGAAATACTCATACGTTGTGACCGGCAGCTCGTGCTCGTCATCGGCGCTGCGGATCCTCGGGCGGCTGACCTTCACGCGCCGGCACCGAGCGTCATCGAGCCGTCCTCGTGGCCGTGGCGCTTGGCCGTCCGCTCGCGGTTCCACTTGCCCTTCGCGCCCACGACCTCCTCCACCTCGGCCTCCATCAGCTCGTGCACGACGCCGAGCCCGACGCCCACGCTCAGCGCGAGCAAGCCCTCCCTCGCCGCGCCCACGAGCTCACCGAGCGCCTCCTGAACCTGCGGTGGCAGCGGACTCTCGGCCGCCTGCGCGGACGTGACGACCTGCGGGCCAGATACCTTCTTCATGGCGGTTTCCTCCTGTCCTCTCGGACCTGGTTTTGTCGCCCCGAACGCTTCCAACCGAAGCGGACAGGACGGGAGGACCGCCACTCAAACTTCTACGAGCTTCCGGACAACCTCCGGTAGGACCTAGCCCTTGCCAATAGACCAGCCAACCGTCCGCGAGCGAGCAGCAGCTTTCGCCCGGACCAGACGAGCCGCACCCTCTCGCCTGATGCGGCCCTCTGCCCTCTACCCGCTGCTAGTCCTGCCTGGCCTGACCGTGCTTACGGTGCTGATCTTTCGGCAACAGCTGTTTGAGTATTGGACGTTCCGCTGGGACTTCGTGGGCTCATATACGACCACGCCCGCCTTCGTCGCGGCCTCAATCAGCGGCGGGCATCTACTGTCATGGTCGCCATACGTGGCAAGCGGCTTCCCCGTCGACGTAGATCCGCAAGCGGGAATCTACTTTCCGGGATGGTGGCTCTTGGGTGGCTTGGGAATACCGGCCACGCTGCGTGTCCTGACCGCGGTGCAGGTAGCCCACGTCCTCTTTGGGTCAGTCGGTGTCTTGATGCTCGCAAGAGTGCGGCGGTTGGCCTGGCCATGGGCCGTCGTGGCTGCCGTCGCCTATTTCTTCTTTGGCGGCTTCTATGGAGAGGCCGAGCATGCATACATCGTTCGTGGCTTCGCCTACACCCCGTGGCTTCTCTGGGCACTGACCCCGCCGA
>JBOGXX010000044.1:0-5272 GCA_050696475.1 Solirubrobacteraceae bacterium
CGCGGAGGCTGTAGGCGCGGTCGTGGGCGAACTGGCAGCGGGCCTCGCGTCGGCTCGCTAGGATTCCGCCGCAATGGGATTCGTCCTCACCCTCACCTTCGGCCTGGTCGTCTGGATCGTCCTCTGGGCGATCGGCGCGAAAGGCATCGACGCGTTCCTGCTGGCTGCACTGATCATCCTCGTGGGCGCCACGTTGAGGATCCTCTCCGGCTATCTGCCCGGTCGTCGCAGCTAGCGTCCGGTGCTCGCGCGCTGGCTGGGCCTGCTCGCTCTTACCGCCATCTTGCTGGGAGTGGTCGGCTGCGGTGGCGTCACGATCTCCGACGTGGCGGAAGCGACCGGCGGCGAGCTGACGATCTACTCCAGCGAGCCCCTGCAGGGGCCCTCCGCTGAAATCTCCCAGCAGATCATCGATGGCGAGAAGCTCGCGCTCTCCGACGCGCACGGACGGGCGGGCCCGTTCAAGATCGGCTACGTCTCGCTGGACGACGCAAGCCCCGCCAGCAAGGAATGGAACCCGGGGATCACCGAGACCAACGCCAAGACCGCGGCGCAGGACACGAGCACGATCGCCTACCTCGGTGACTTCGACTCGGCCGCCACCGCCGTCTCGCTGCCGCTGATCAACGCTGCCGGCATCCTGCAGGTGAGTCCCGGCAGCCCATACGTGGGGCTCACCTCTTCCTTCAACGCCGGACAGGACGAGCCCGAACGCTTCTACCCGAGCGGCACGCGCACGTTCGTGCGACTGGCGCCGGGGGACATCGAGCAGGCACAGGCCCAGGTCGAGCTGATGAGGTCGCTGGGCGTGCGCAGCCTGTACGTGCTCGACGACCAGAACCCCTTCCAGGTTCCGCTGGCGGACATCGTCGTCGACTACGCCCAGCGCGCGGGGATCACCGTCGTCGAGCACGACAGCCTCTCGACGGTTCCCGGCGCCGTGTTCACCGGCGAGGTGGAAAAAATCGTCGAACACCATGCACAGGCGGTCTTCCTCGCCGGCGAAGAAGGCGAAGGCACGGCGGAACTGTGGCGCGAGCTCTACAAGGCGGCGCCGAGGATGCTGCTGCTGGGATCGAGCTCGATGGCCGGCGAAGCGTTCACCTCCCAGATCGATGCGGCGGGCGCCAACACCTACCTGACCACGCCCGTGGTGCCCACGCGGCTGTATCCGGCACCCGCGCAGAAGGTCCTCAGCCGCTATCGCAAGATCTTCGGCGCGCAAGGCGGCGCGTACTCGCTCTACGGCTACGAGGCGATGACGCTCGTGCTCGACGCGATACGCGCCGCCGGCGCGCGCGGCGACGATCGCCAGACGGTCATCGACAATGTCTTTGCAACCAAGGACCGCAACTCGGTGATCGGGCGCTACTCGATCGAGCCCAGCGGCGAAACGACGCTTCCGAGCTACGGGGTCGACCGCGTCGCCGACGGCCGCCCCGTGTACTACCGAACGCTGAAAATCGCCTCTGCCGGGTCCTAGGCTCGGGCGCACGCGGCCGGCTCGGGCGCACGCGGCCGCTACTGCAGAGACAGCACCAGCTTGAAGCGCTCCACTTCGCTGCCCAGGCTGTGCCCGCCGCCGGCGAGCGTCGTGACCGCGCGCAGATAGGGGATGAACTGAGAGATCGACGGGGCTTCCGTGAGCCCCACTCCTTCCAGCAGACTCAAAAGCGTCGGCAGCTCGAGGATCATGCTCGGCTGCGCGCCTTCGCCGAGGGCGTTCCTGGCCGCTTCGCTTGGCGCACCGTGAGCCATCGTGCTCGGCGGGTCCAGGGCCTCCTGCACGGAGGCTTCGCCGATGCCGATCACGAACTTCGCCCGACCGGCGGCGTTGCGCCCTGCGGCGATGTCGAGCACCACCGGCAGGCCGCTCAGCCGCGCCGCCGCAGCCGCTTCGGTGCCGGCGATTCGCACGGGTGTCACAATCCCGCCGGCCTTGCGCAGCCCAGCCGAGAGCTCCGCGACGGCGGCGCGCGAGCGCGCCGGGTCCTTCGACGAGATCACCACCGCTCCCCTCAGTTCCAACAGGCTCGCGCCGCTGGCGAACATCCCACCCGAGCCCATCCAGCTCGCGAAGTCCCGCTTCGCCGCGGGCGTGTCCGCGCCGAGGACGCCGAGTGGAGCCAGCAGGCCCTGCAGCAGGCCGCCGATGCTGATGCCCGCCGTGCTTTCCGGCCCCGCGCCGCCGAGCGTGCTCGCCAGCGAGGTGAGGCTCTGCAGGCCCTGCACGTCCTGGCCGACGGTCCTACCCAGGTGACCCAGGCCGATCGCCAGCCACGAGCCCCCCGGCAGTTCCGAGAGCGCCGTGGCGCCTTCCGGATCGGCGGCCAGAAACCCGCCGCTGGTGGCGCTCGAGGTCGAGGCGAGCGTGTCTGCGTCGATCGTCAGCGACCCGGCGCTCGCGGACGAGCCCGACGCGGGAACCACTGAGAGGTTCGCCTCGCGCGAGCCCGCCAGCAGCGCCAGCAGACCGGATGGCGCGTGTGCGCCGGCTGGCTGAGCCGAGCTGGATGCAGGACCCGCGTAGACGTGCGCGAGCGCGCTCGGCGGCGCGGCGGCGAGCAGCTTCGCGTAGCCGCTGGCGTGCTCCAGCGAGCTCACGCCGTCGGCCGTTTCAATCACGGCGCGCATCCCCGCTTCGCTGCCGATCACAGCGAAGCGCCGGACGACGCCGAACGCCACTCCGGCGGAGCTGCTCTCGTAGCCGACACCTTTGTAGCTGGCGCTGTGCGCGCCGGCGTGCCGCGCCAGATCCTGGACGAACCCCCGCGCCTTGGCGAGGTTGCTCGTGTCGAGCACGATCGCCCCCTGCGCCCCGTCCGCGCCGAACGGGAAGGCGCTCGAGGCCGTGTCCCCCAGCAGGCCCTGCCTCACCAGCGACAGCAGCGTGCTCGAGGCGCCTTTCAGCGACGTCAGGAAGATTCCCGCGCGGGGACCCAGCCAGGGCGCCACTTCCTTCGCGTAGCTGAGCTGCGGCGCGCCCGGAGTCTGCAGGCTCGCCAGCAGCCGCAGGTAGGGGTCGGCCTCGTGCGTGAGCGCCCTGCCTGTGGCCAGTGCCGCCCTCGCCTGAGCCCCGGTGGGCCGTACGGTCGCTCCGGCGTACAGCGCCGCTGAGGACGGCACGACGCCGGCGGGATCGGCCGTCGTGCCGGCGGGGCTGCTGGAGCCGCACCCGGCGAGGGTTCCTGCGAGGCTCAGCGTGAGCGCTGCGCCGAGTCCGCCCAGGCGCGCTCGACTGAAGCGGCGTCGGCGGGGCGAGGGGGAGCCTGCTGGCAAGTTTTGCTTCCTTTCGCGGGGCCGCCGGCGCGCGCCGGCGGCAGGGGACGGATGCGGCAGCCACTACTGCAGCGGCGAGGGAGATCGTACAGTCGCGCTCGGAGAGGCCGCGCACGACGCGGTGCGCTCAGCGTGCAACCGCGGTTTCACGGCGCGCCGGTGCACGCGCTGTTGCGCAGCAGCGCGGTCCGGTGCGAAATGTCGACCGTCAAAAAATCCCGCGATTACCAGGGATTTTCTGCTCATTGGGGACGCGGTGAAGGAGAAGTGGGGGAAAATGTGCAAGAGGGGTTGCATTGTGGGAGAAAGTGGGATATGTTCGCGGCAGCGAGCCGGGATGGAGGGGCTCCTCCCACTCCTCCATCTCGGCTCGGTAAACAACTCGGGAGCTCTAACCAGTGGTCCCCTTTCGCGGCACCTTCGACCATACGCTCGACGCCAAGAACCGGCTCACGGTGCCGGCGCGCTACCGGGCGGCGCTCGCGCAGGGCGTGGTGCTGGCGATGCCGGTCGATCTGAAGCCGTGCGTGGGCGCGTGGCGCCCGGAGGAGTACGAGCGTTACACCAGACGCGCGCTGGCGGAGCTGCCGCCGCTGTCTCCACGCCTGGCAGAGCTCGAGCGCTTCTTCTACGGCAGCTCCCACGACGCGGAGTTGGACGCGGCCGGGCGGATCATGATCCCGGGGTTCCTGGGGGAGCACGCAGAGCTCGCCAAGGATGTCGTCGTCGTGGGTGTTGGCGACCGTTTGGAGCTATGGGCGAAGAGCGCCTGGAACGAGCATCGATCGACGCTGCTCAGCGGCGTCGCGGAGGTCACCGCGCGTGTCGATGACGCTGCTTGAAGCCCGGGACGCCCGCGAGCGGGAGCGCACCGGCGAGCGCGAGAGCCGCCTGCCGGAGCTGGCACGACGCAGGCGTGGCGGACAGGGTGGCGCTGCTCAGCGCGCTCGTCGCATGGGCGCGTCTGCCGGCAACCTCGTCGGCGGCACGCGTGAAGGCGAGCCCTCTCACACGCCGGTGCTGGCGAGCGAGCTGCTGGAGCTGCTCGACCCCCAGCCGGGAGAGCTGGCAATCGACTGCACGTTCGGCGACGGCGGGCACGCACGGCTTCTGGCAGAGCGGCTCGGACCTTCGGGAACGCTCGTGGCGATCGACCGCGATCCGCTCGCCGAGCAGCGCTTTGCGGCGTTGGCGGCGGAGGCAGCCTGCTCGATGCGCTTCATCCGCTCCGGCTATGCCGAGGCGCTGGAGCTGCTCGCGCGGGAGGGCGTGCGCGCAGACATGGTGTACTTCGATCTGGGTATGTCCTCGATGCAGGTGGACACGCGCGAGCGCGGGTTCTCCTACTCCTACGAGGCGCCACTGGACATGCGCATGGACCCCGCTCAGGAGCTGAGCGCGCGCGCGCTGGTGGCCCAGTGGGAGGAGCGCCGCATCGCGCACGTGCTGCGGGACTTCGGCGAGGAGCGCCACGCCGCTGCGATCGCCCGCGCGATCGTCCGCCGCCGCGAGCAGGCTCCGATCGAGACCACGCTGGAGTTGGTCGAGACGATCAACTCGGCGATCCCCGCGCCGGCCCGCTTCGCCGGCGGGCACCCCGCAAAGCGCTCCTTCCAGGCGCTGCGAATCGCGGTCAACGACGAGCTGGGCCAGCTCGACCGCGCGCTGCCCCTCGCCTGGGGTCGGTTGCGTGACGGGGGAGTGCTCGCGGGCATCTCCTTCCACTCGCTGGAGGATCGACGCGTCAAGCGGTTCCTCGCCGAGCGCGCGCAGGGTTGTGTGTGCCCACCGGAGCTGCCCGTATGCGTGTGCGGCCGCGAGCCCGAGGCGGCGCTGCTGCGCAGGCGCTCGGTCGTACCCTCGCCGACGGAGCTCGAGCGCAACCCGCGCGCGAGCTCGGCGCGCCTGCGCGCCGCCACGAAGCTCGCCAAGGACACGGACGAGAAGGAGGCACGATGACCCCGCCAGCCGCAGCCGCAGCCGCCGCCGGAGC
>JBOGXX010000045.1:0-8239 GCA_050696475.1 Solirubrobacteraceae bacterium
GTCCAGGCCCATGTCCCGGACGAAGCGCAGCACGACCGCGGCAAACGCCTCGTTGATCTCCACGAGGTCGAGCTGATCGACTGTGATGCCCGCCTTCTCCAGCGCCTTGCGGCTCGCTGGCGCGGGACCGGTGAGCATGATCGTCGGGTCCGCGCCGGAGACCGCCGTGGCGAGGATCCTCGCCCTGGCCGTCAGGCCGAGGTCGTTGCCGGTCTGCTCGTTGCCGATCGTCAGAAGCGAGGCGCCGTCGACGATGCCCGAGGAGTTCCCCGGCGTGTGGACATGGTCGATCTTCTCGATCCAGTGGTACTTCTGCAGCGCCACCGAGTCGAAGCCGCCCATCTCGCCGATCGCCGCGAACGACGGCTTCAAGGCGCCCAGCGTCTCGACGGTGGTGCCCGGGCGTATGAACTCCTCGCGGTCGAGCACCACGTTCTCGTTGAGGTCCTTCACCGGGACCACAGCGCCGGCGAAGCGGCCCTCCGCCTCGGCCTTCGCAGCGCGCTCCTGCGAGCGGGCGGCGTAGCTGTCCACGTCCTCGCGGCTGAACTCCTCGATCGTCGCGATCAGGTCCGCGCTGATGCCCTGCGGGACGAACGACGTGTCGTAGTTGGTCTCCGGGTCCATCGCCCAGGCGCCCCCATCGGAGCCCATCGGCACACGCGACATCGACTCCACGCCACCCGCGAACACGAGGTCCTCCCAGCCGGAGGCGACCTTCTGCGCGGCGATGTTCACGGCCTCCAGACCCGACGCGCAGAAGCGGTTCAGCTGCACGCCCGCAACAGTGTCCGGCAGGCCGGCCTTGATCGCGGCCGTCTTGGCGATGTCCGCGCCCTGATCGCCCACCGGCGAGACGCAGCCCAGGACCACGTCGTCGATCCGCGAGGGGTCCAGTTTCTGATTGCGCACGAGCGTCTCGTGCATCAGGCCGACGACCAGATCGACGGGCTTGGTGCCGTGCAGGGAGCCGGTGAACTTGCCCTTGCCGCGGGGGGTGCGAATCGCATCGAAGACCAGTGCGTCGGTCGCTGCCATCGGTGAAGCCTCCTGTGTCGGCGGAGCACAGCGGCGGCGCTGGTCCGGATCGGAACTCGGGGTGAACTTGGGGCGCAGCGGGAACCGGCGGAACGCTACCACACAAACGTTCATGCATGAACGCAAATATGTCTAAGATCGGCTGCGATGCCGGCAACCGCCAGCCCCGCCCCGCGCCGCAGCCAGGCCCAGCGCAGCGCCGCCACGCGCGATGCGCTGCTGGACGCGACGATCGCCTGCCTCGTCGAGGACGGTTATGCCAACACGACCACCAGCCGCGTGGCCGAGCGCGCGGGCGTCTCGCGCGGCGCGCACCTGCACCACTTCCAAACCCGCCAGGCGCTGCTGGCGGCGGCGATGGAACGCCTTGCGGAGCGCCGCGGCACGCAGCTGCGGGCGGCGGCCGAAAGGCTGCCGGAGGGACGCGAGCGCCTCGAGCAGGGACTGGACCTGCTTTGGGCGAGCTACGCCAACCCGCTGTTCCAGGCGGCGCTGGACCTCTGGTCACACGCGCGCACCGACCCCGACCTGCGCGAGCGCCTCGTGCCCGTCGAGCGGCGGCTGGACCGCCAGACGCTCGAAGTGACCCGCCAGCTGTTCCCCGCGATCTCCGGACAACCCGACTTCGACCGCCTGATCGAGATGGCCGTCTCCACGATCCGCGGCCTCGCGCTGCTCGACACGCTGCACGCCGGCGACGCGCGCAACCGCAAGCAGTGGCGCTACAGCCGCGCCCGGCTTGTGGAGCTGTTCGAGAGGGCGACTTGAGCGCGCGCGTGCGCGCCGCCTTCGGCCTCGCTGCCCTGGCACTCCTCGCCAGCGGTCTCATCGACGCGCGCGCGAACGCGCAGCGGCCGGCCTCGGCCACACTGCCGCTGGCGGGCAAGATCGTGGGCATCGACCCCGGCCACAACGGGCGCAACTACACCGATCCCGGCTACATCGACCGTCCGATCTGGAACGGCCGCGAATACGAGGACTGCGACACGACGGGCACGGAAACCGACCACGGCTACACCGAGGCACAGTTCAACTTCAACGTCGCCCAGTACCTCGCCGCCGACCTGCGCGCCGAGGGCGCCCGGGTGGTGCTCACGCGCGAGAGCAACCGCGGGATCGGCCCGTGCGTCACCACGCGCTCACAGATCATCAACCGCGCGCACGCGAACGTGGCGATCGACATCCACGCCGATGGCGGCCCCCCCGGGGGGCGCGGCTTCGCCGTGCTCGAGCCGGTCGCCGACGGGACCAACGACCGCGTGATCGCCGCCTCGAAGGCGTTCGCTCACGACGTGGTCCAACGCTTCCACGCGACCACCGGAATGCCGGTGAGCGACTACGACGGGACCGATGGGGTATCCGAGCGCGACAACCTCGCGGGCTTGAACCTCACGACCGTCCCGAAGGTCCTGATCGAGTGCGGAAACATGCGCAACTCAACCGACGCCGCGCTGCTTGTACGACCCTCCTTCCAGCGGCTGGCGGCGCGCGCGCTGACGGAGGCGATCGACGCCTACCTGCGCGCGAGCACCTGAACGCAGGCCTGCGTGCAGCGTGCGGATCTCCTCGAGAATCGCGTCAGCCACCGCCTGCTGCTGATCGCGCGTCGGAGCGACCGTCCGCTCCCAGCAGATCGCCTCGCCGTAGCCGACCGTCACCTTCGGGAACTGCAGCCGCTTCCAGTTGCGGATCCGTGCCGAGCCGTGGATCGCGATCGGCACGACCGGTGCGCCGCTCTCCAGCGCCAGGCGCCCGATGCCCGGCTTGGCGCGCGTCGCGAGCCGGCCGCTGCGCGAGCGTCCGCCCTCGCAGTACATCGCCACCGCACCGCCCTGAGCGAGGATCGCCTCGGCGGTGATGAACGCCTCCTCGTCGCGAGCCCCGCGCCGGACGGGGAACACGCCGGCGTGGGTGTAGACGAACTGAATCGGAGGCTTGAACAGCTGCGACTTGGCCATGAAGCGGACCTTGCGGCGCAGGTAGCACGCGATCAGGAAGTGATCCATGAACGAGAAGTGGTTGGGCGCGAGGATCACCGGGCCGGAGCCCGGCACGCTGCCGGGGTCGAGCGCGCGGGCGCGCAGGAACACGTGGGCGTAGATCGAGCTCAGGACACGGGACAGCTCGTACGCCCAATCCGGCTGACGCGCGCGCGAGCGCGCGTGGAAGCGGTCGAAGGACTCCTTCGGCCTGGGGTCGGAGTAGACCTGCTCGCGGATCGGCGCTAGATCGCTCATCGGCACGCTCTTCGTCTGGTTTGCATGCTAGCCCGCGCCGAGCCGTTTTTCCAGGCCACCGGACGCATCCGCGCACGACGCGCCTTCGACGGTGCCTCACGACCCAGCGTGGAGCACTCAAGCGCTGAGCGCGACGGCCGCCTCGGGCGTGGCGGCAAGGAACGAGAAGCTCTCCTCGATGTAGAGGTGGACGGCCCGCTCGTCGTGCCGGTGGTAGCCGACGGAGAGATCCTGTCCGCAGTCGAGCACGAAGTCGCCGCCGCGGCGGCTGAGGACGACGGCGCCGTCTAGGCCGGGAGCCCACACGATCGGTCCGTCGAGGATCTCGCGCAGGTGATCGAGCAGCAGGTGCCCGCCGTGCTCGGCGGTCTCGACTACCCGCCGGTACTGCTCGCGCCCCAGCGCCATGCCGTACGGACCACCGACGCCGCTGGACAGCAGCAGCTCAACGGCGCCGGCCACCACGCGGGGATAGAGCTCAGGGTCCTCGCCGAGAGGCCTTGCCTCGTGCGGCGTCGCCTCGACGACCCCTATGATTCCAGCCTCTGACCAACCGTGGAGGATGGCGATGTTCTCGGCCACGGCGATGCGATGCGCGGCCTCGTCGAGGGAAGCGAGATCGACCTCCAGCGCACCGCGCTCGCGATCTGCGAGCTCCGACAGGGACACCGTGAAGTCGACGCGCAGCTCGGCCAGCGCCAGCACCCGCCGGCGCCGCGCGGAGACCCCCTCCTGCGGCGAGGCGGCGAGCGGCTCGGTGCGACCGAGGTCGGTGGCGGAGTGCCCCCATCCGCGCGGGCCGGCAAAGTCAACGAGCCGGCGCGCTGCCAGCGCGGGCGTCAGACGCTGCCTGGCCTCGCTGTCGATCAGCTCCCAGCCGGAGTCGGCGATCGGCGCGACAGCGCGTAGGAGGTGGTTCATCAGCGCACGCTCCCAGCATTGCCTGCGATCCCGAGCGAGCCCTGCCCGCTCGGGATCGCCGAACCCGCGTCGCCATCGCCGGTGGCCTGTGCCTCGGACTCCTCGCCGTGCTCGACGACGTCGCCGGACTTGAACAGGATCCCGCGTGCGATCTCCCGCCACAACGGCGTGCGCCGCAGGAGGAACTCGAGATCCATGCTGAAGTGCTTGAACTCCTCGCCCTGCGCGTCGCGCATGATCGCGAGCGCCTCCGCGTCGCTCTCCACCGCGAGGCGCTGCTCGTACCAGCCGATCGCTTCCGCCTCCTCGGTCAGCGACGCGCACATGCGCGCGAAGGTCCGCGTCCGGGCAGACAGCTCGTACGGCGGCTCGTGATACTGATCGAATCCCATCCAACCTCCCGAGGGGTGTGGCTGAACAGTCTAGGCCGAGCGGCCGCGCCAGTCGGCACGCGCAGGGCGCGAAGCGCTGCGGAGCTGAACCTCGCGCCGGCGCTGCTCGATGACGTCCTCGATCGCGACGACCGCGCCACGCCGGCGCCCCTGCTCGTCGGTGAGCAGGCCGGCTGAATACCGCCACAGCCGCCGCCAGACGCCAGCCCGGCCGAGCGCGCGACCGATCGCGATTCGGCCGCTCGAGGCTTGAGGCGGGATCGGTGAGACGCGCCGGGAGTGACAGAAGTGTGATCCACACGAGCTGCCCGCACCGGCCACGGGCAAGGCAGTCGCGCAGTCGCGCAGTCGCACTGCGGCCCTCGGCAAGCCGTACTTCCCGACCGGACCGTTAGCATCCGGCCGATGCCGGCGCAGGAACAGATCGGCGTCCGTTGCGACGCTCGCTTCAGCACCTATCCTGACCTCTTCGGTCGCGCGTTGCGCGCGACCCGCGGACTCCATGAGCTCGGAATCGGCGCCGGTGACCGGGTGGCGCTGCTGCTGCGCAACTCGATCGAGTTTCTGGAGGCCTCCATTGCGACGGTCCCGCTCGGTGCCGGCGCGGTCCCGATCAACTGGCACTGGCGCAGCGACGAGATCGCGCACGTGCTCCTCGACAGCGCCGCCAAGGCCCTGATCGTGCACGCCGACATCTGGCCAGCAATCGCACCGAGCGTCCCCGAGGGTCTCGCGCTCGTCGTCGTGCCCTCCGATTCAGGTGGCTCCGCCGCGGGGCTCCCCGAGAGCGCGCTGCACTGGTCCGAGTGGCTGGCCGGCAATGAGCCGTGGGCGCAGTCCTCCGACGCGTTGCCGGTCAGCGTCATCTACACCTCGGGCACCACCGGACGCCCGAAGGGCGTCGTGCGCACGCCTCCCACCGAGAGCCAACGTGAGGCGATGAGCGCGCTGCTGGACGAGATCTTCGGGCTCGCGCCCGGCGAGCGCACGGTTATCCCGGCGCCGATGTACCACTCCGCACCCAACGTCTACGCGCTCGCAGCGGCGATCCGCGGCATGGATATGACGATCATGACGAGCTTCGACGCCGAGGAGTTCCTGCGTATCGTCGCGGAGCAGCGCGTCACCGTCGCGCAGATGGTCCCGACGATGTTCGTGCGCCTGCTCGCCCTGCCGGAGCAGGTGCGCACCCGCTATGACCTCTCCTCGCTGCGCTGGATCGTGCACGCCGCGGCGCCGTGTCCGCCAGACGTCAAGCGCGCGATGATCGACTGGCTGGGCCCGATCGTCGTGGAGTACTACGGCGGCACCGAGACAGGGCCGGTCGTTTTCTGCACCAGCGAGGAGTGGCTCGCGCATCCCGGGACAGTCGGCCGGCCGATCGAGCGGGCGGTGGTCAAGATCCTCGACGCCGATGGGAGCGAGCTGCCCACAGGCGACTCGGGCGATGTTTACATGTGGCTCGACAGCTGGCCCGACTTCACGTACGCCGGCGACGAGGAGAAGCGCCGCGCGGTCGAACGCGATGGCCTCGTCAGTTGTGGCGACATCGGCTATCTCGATGCCGATGGCTACCTCTACCTCAATGACCGCCGCATCGACATGGTCATAAGCGGCGGCGTCAACATCTACCCCGCCGAGATCGAGGCCTGCCTGCTGTCGCTCGAGGGAGTGCGCGACTGTGCGGTGTTCGGGATTCCCGACGAGGAGTTCGGCGAGGCGCTCGCCGCGCACGTCGAGCTCCACGACGAAGCGCGACTGAGCGCCGACGCGGTGCGCGAACACCTCCGCACAAGGCTCGCCGCCTACAAGACGCCGCGCGTGGTCGAGTTCAGCGCCTCGCTCCCGCGCGAGGACTCGGGCAAGATCTTCAAGCGGCGCCTGCGCGATCCATACTGGGCCGGTCGCGAGCGCGCGATCTAGCCTCGCACTCAGCAGGTCCTTCCTGCTTTTGGCGCTACCGGCAGTTTCGCGTCACCCCTCATAGCTGCGCGACGCCTCCGCGGCCGAACGCGGGCCAGACGTCTCTGTCGAGTCTGCGTAAAGCGCCGAGCGCGTCGCGTGGCTGTTTCAGCGGCGGTGAGGAACACCGCAGCCAGCGAGGCCGACCAGCTTCAGCTGGCGGCTACCGCATAAACCGGCGGCAGCCGCGCCGCAACCTCGAACCACGTCGCCCCCGCATCGCCCGAGCCGAACAGCTCGCCGGTCGTCGAGCCGAAGTAGAGCTCGAGCGCGTGCCCGGAGCCCTTGCGCTGGAACGCCTGGCGCAGGACGGTCAGGTACGCGTGCTGCTGCGGCAGGCCGTTGCCGCGCGGCGCCCAGGTCTCGCCGCCGTCGCGCGTCTCGTACACGCGCACGCGCCCGTCGGGCATCACTCGGTCCATATCAGCGACGAGCGGGACCACATACGCGCTGTCGGGGTCGGCCGGGTCGACCGCCAGCGGGAAGCCGAAATCCGACGGGAGCCCCGTGCCGATCTCCCTCCAGCTGGAGCCGGCGTCATCAGAGCGATACACGCCCCCGTGGAACTGGATGAACATCCGCTCTGGGCGCGCTGGCGCGCGCTCCATGTGGTGCACGCAGAGCGGAGCGTCGGCGTCGGGCGCCGGCTCGGGCAGTTTCAGCTCGGCGATCACCTCCTCGGGCAGGTAGCGCGGTGCCAGACCCTGGTTGCCCCGCCGCCACGAGTGCCCGCCGTCGTCGGTGTGCCAAACGCCCGCCGCCGAGATCGCGACCGACAGCCTGTCGGGGTCCCCCGGCCACGGGGCGATCGAGTGCACGCACAGCCCGCCGCCGCCCGGCTGCCAGTTCTGGCGCGTCTCGTGCTCCCACAGCCCGGCGTTGATCTCCCACGTGGATCCGCCGTCGGCGGACTGGAACAGAACTCCGGGATCGCCACCCGCATACATCAGCCAGTCGCCCTCGCCGGGCGCGATCACCCAGATCCGCTCGAGCGCCAGCTCACCCGCTGCTGGCAGCGCAACGCCCTCGGCCTGCTCCCACGCGTCGTGACGAGAGCCGACGCCCCAATCGCTCGCGGGCAGCTCGGTATAGAACACCTTCGGACCGTAGAACGGTGAGGTCATCGTCGCCAGCACCCGCCTCGTGCGCGGCGCGCGCACGGCGTAGTCGACCGGCTCGCCCGCGAACGCCCGCGCGACGATCTCCCAGTCCCCCCCGGGCTCGCCCGACAGCGCGAACAGCCCCTTCTTCGTGGACACCAGCAGTTCGGTCATCTCCTCAGCCTCCTGTGATCGCAGGCAGAATCTCGACGCGGGCGCCAGCGGCAACCGCCGTCTGTTCTCCGCTGCGCTCGCCGTCGACGAACACGTTGATGTGCCGCCTGATCAGGCCGCGCTCGTCAACGATCCAGCCGCACAGCGCGGGGTATGCGCGCTCGAGCTCGCGTAGCAGTTCGAGCACCGTGGCGGCTTGCAGCTGGTGCTCCCGAGCATCGCCGGCCAGTTGCCGAAGCGGACCGTGGACGCAGACGAGCGGCATCATCTGATCCTAAGACCCGGCGTGGTGCCTAAACTCATCGCCCGCGAAGCAAATCTGGACGCCCGGCACTCAGTATCGCCAGTGCCGCGTGTCGTCCAAGGCGGTCATCTGAGCGGGGGCCGGGCGAGGTCGATCCGAACTGGCCATTCT
>JBOGXX010000046.1:0-5351 GCA_050696475.1 Solirubrobacteraceae bacterium
GGGCCGCTCCGCACTGCTCACGCCCAACGAGCCCGTCGAGCCGCACAGGACAGGATCGCAGGCGATGTCGAGCGACAGACAATGACCCGCTACATCATCCGCCGGCTGCTGTGGGGCGTGCTGCTGCTGATCGCCGTGTCGGCCCTGACGTTCGTGCTGTTCCGGATCCTGCCGACGGCCGACCCGGCGAAGCTCCGCGCCGGGCGCCTGCAGAGCCCCAAGATCATCGCCGAGATCCGCCACGACCTTGGACTCGACAAGTCGCTGCTGACGCAGTTCTGGCTCTACATGAAGGGCATCTTCATTCACTTCGACCTGGGCTACAGCTACTACTCGAACGCGCCCGTCAAGGAACTGATCTTCGACCGGCTGCCGGCGACCGTCTCGCTCGTGTTCGGCGGTGCCGTGATCTGGCTGTTCTCGGGGCTCGCGGTCGGGATCGTCTCTGCCCGCCGTGCCGGCTCAAAGCTCGACCGGGTGAGCATGGGCACGGCGCTCGTGCTCGTCTCGGCGCCGGAATTCTGGCTCGGTCTGCTGGCGCTGTTCTTCTTCGCGTCGGACATCGGCAAAATCCACCTGTTCCCCGGCGCCGGCAGCTACGTCGGGCTGACAGCCGAACCGGTCAAATGGTTCACCTCGCTGATCATGCCGTGGCTCGTCGTCGCCGCCGGCACCGCTGCGATCTATGCGCGCCTGCTCCGCGGCAGCCTGATCGAGACGATGGGCGAGGACTACATCCGCACGGCGCGCGCCAAGGGGCTGTCCGAGCGCCGCGTGGTGCTCCGCCACGGCCTGCGCTCCGCGATCACCCCGATCGTGACCGTGCTCGGCGTCGACATCGCCGTCCTGCTCGGCAGCTCGGTGCTCGTCGAAACGGTCTTCGACATTCCCGGCATCGGGCGTCTGAACTACGAGGCGCTGCTCGGCTCCGACTTCCCGATCGTGCAAGGCACCGTCTTGTTCGCAGCGATGTTCGTGATCTTCGCGAACATCGTCGTCGATATCCTGTATGCGTACCTCGACCCGCGCGTCAGGTACTCATGAGCCGGCTCGATCTCGCCGGAGCGCCGGGGACGAGCGCACCGGAGCCGCTGCTGCGTGTGGAGGAGCTGCGCGTCGAGTTCCCCACCGAAGACGGCATCGTGCACGCCGTCGATGGAATCACCTACGAGGTGCACCGCGGGCGCACGCTCGGGATCGTCGGCGAGTCGGGATCGGGCAAGACGGTCTCGTCGCTGACCACACTCGGCCTCACCCGCCGTCAGGGGGCGCGTGTGTCGGGACGCATCCTGTTCGACGGACAGGACCTGGTGGCGCTGCCCGAAGACCGCCTGCGCTCGATCCGGGGCAACGACATCGCGATGATCTTCCAGGACCCGCTGTCGTCGCTACATCCCGTCTACCGGGTGGGCACCCAGCTCGTGGAGGCGGTGCGCGCCCATCGCGCGATGCCGAGGGCGAAGGCCCGAGCGCACGCGATCGAGCTTCTCGGCCTGGTCGGCATCCCCGATCCAGCCCGACGGGTGGACGAGTACCCGCACGAGTTCTCCGGCGGCATGCGACAGCGGGCGATGATCGCGATGGCGCTAGCCAACGAGCCGAAGCTGCTGATCGCCGACGAGCCGACCACCGCCCTCGACGTGACCGTCCAGGCGCAGATCCTGGCGCTGATGGAGCGCCTGCAGCAGGAGCTCGGGATGGCGATCGTGATCATCACCCACGATCTCGGGGTGGTTGCCGAGATGGCGGACGACATCGCGGTCATGTACGCGGGACGGATCGTCGAGACGGCGTCCGCGGCGCGGTTGTTCGCCGCGCCCGAACACCCCTACACGTGGGGGTTGCTGCGCTCGATCCCGCAGCTGGACGCATCGCGCGGGCAGGACCTCGTGCCGATTCCCGGCACCCCCCCGAGTCTCATCCAGCGCCCCTCCGGCTGCCACTTCCACCCGCGCTGCCCGTACGCTCAGCCCGATCACGCGCGCATCGATCCGGTGCTCGAGCTTGTCCCCGGCGAGCCCGGCCACGAGGTGGCGTGCCTGCTCGAGGCGCAAGTGCGCGCGCGCCTGTGGGCACAGCTGCGAGCGGGTGCGACACCCGAGCAGGCGCTCGCCGAGGTTGGCGTGCCGGGAGCCCCAGCGTGAGCGCGTTCGGGCAGGGCAGCCGCGACGTGCCGCTGGAGGCGGCGACAGGGGCACCGAGCACCGGGCGCGTGGAGGCCTCGAACGACGGGCCGCTCGTGGCGGTTCGGGGCCTGATCAAGCACTTCCCGATAAGGCGCGGCGTCGTCTTCCAGCGCACGATCGGGGCGGTGAGAGCGGTGGACGACGTGAGCTTCGAGGTCAAGCGCGGTGAGACGCTGGGGCTTGTGGGGGAGACGGGCTGCGGCAAGACGACGACGGCGCGTCTGTTGATGCGCCTGCTCGACGCCACCGCAGGTGAGATTCGCGTCGAGGACCGTGACATCACCCGCCTGCAGGGCCCCCCGCTGAAGGCGCTCAGGCGGGAGATGCAGATGGTCTTCCAAGACCCGCACTCCTCGCTGAACCCGCGCAAGACGATCGGCTCGATCATCGCCCAGCCGTTCGCAATTCACAAGCTGCTCCCCAACAAGGACGAGCGCAAACGCGAGGTCCAGCGCCTGATGGAGGCGGTCGGGCTGAACCCGGAGCACTACAACCGCTATCCGCACGAGTTCTCCGGCGGCCAGCGCCAGCGCATCGGCGTCGCGCGGGCGATCGCGCTCAACCCCAAGCTGCTGGTCGCCGACGAGCCCGTGTCGGCGCTCGACGTCTCGATCCAGGCGCAGGTCCTGAACCTGCTGCGCGACCTGCAGCGACGCCTGGGCCTGACGCTCGTCTTCATCGCGCACGATCTGTCGGTAGTGCGCCACATGTGCGACCGCGTCGCGGTCATGTACCTCGGGAAGATTGTCGAGATTGGCCCCAACGAGGCGCTGTACGACTTCCCTCGCCACCCCTACACGGGCTCGCTGCTGGCGGCCGTGCCGCTCGCCGATCCCACGCAGCGCGGCTCAGAGCGCCACCCCCTCGGCGGTGACGTGCCGAGCCCCGCCAACCCGCCCAGCGCGTGCCGCTTTCATACCCGCTGCCCGAAGGCGCAGCCGCTGTGCTCGACCGAGGAGCCGCAGCTGCAGGACAAGGGCTCGGGCACGCTGGCGGCCTGCCACTTCCCCCTGAGCCGCGATGAGCTGGCGCAGATGGGCGTACGATCTGCGCAATGAGCGCCAACCGGCCACAGGGCGGCCAGGCCGCCGCGGAGGCCGAAACGCTGCTGGCGCGCCTGATCCGCTTCAACACCGTCAACCCGCCGGGGAACGAGCGCGCCGCGCAGGAGTACCTGGCGGGCCACCTCGCACAGGCCGGCTTTCAGTGCGAGCTGCTGGGCGCGGAGCCCGAGCGGCCGAACCTGGTCGCGAGGCTGCGCGCCGAGGGCGCCGGCGCCGGCGCCGCGGGCCCGACGCTCTGCTACCTCGGCCACGTGGACACGGTGCTCGCGGATGCCTCCGCATGGACGCACGACCCGTGGTCGGGCGATCTGGCCGACGGCTTCCTGTGGGGGCGGGGGGCGTTGGACATGAAGTCCCAGGTCGCCGCGGAGATCGCAGCGGCGGCTTCGCTGGCGCGCGCGGGCTGGCGTCCGGCGCGCGGGGAGCTGTTGATCGTGGCGGTCGTCGACGAGGAGACCGGCGGATCGCTGGGTGCGGAATGGATCACCAGGAACCACCCGGAGAAGGTTCGCTGCGACCTGTTGATCAACGAGGGCGGCGGGGCGGTGTTCGAGGTGGGCGCACGGCGCTGCTATGGCGTGTGCTGCGCGGAGAAGGGCGTGTTCCGCTTCACGGTCAGCACCGATGGCGTCGCCGGTCACGCTTCGATGCCCGGCATGGGCGAGAACGCGCTGCTGAAGATGGGTCCCGTGCTCGAGCGCTTCGCCGCGCGCCAGCCCTCATACCGCCCGACGGATGAGTCGCTGGCGTTCCTGTACGGGATCGGTGAGGACGCAGAGGATCTGGAGGGATCGCTCGCGCGCCTGCGCGCGCTGGACCCGCGCCTGGCGATCATGTTCGAGCCGATGCTCGGCGTGACGTTCACGCCTACCCGGATCAGCGCCTCGGAGAAGATCAACGTGATCCCCAGCCGCGCGCAGCTGAAGGTCGACTGTCGCGTGCCGCCGGGCATGGGTGAGCAGGAGGTCAGAGCGGGGATCGCAGAGGTGCTCGGCGACGGAATCGACTCGCGCCCACCCGCCTGGCGGATCGAGTTCAGCGAGCGTGTGGTCGGCAACCGCTCGCCGGTGGATACACCGCTGATGCAAACGATCTCCTCCTGGATCGACGAGCGCGACCCGGGAGCGCAGGCGGTGCCGGTGGTGCTTCCCGGGTTCACCGACTCGCGTCACTTCCGCGAGGCGTTCCCCGAATGCGTGGCCTACGGCTTCTTCCCCCAGCGCCACCAGGCGCTGATGCAGAGCGCGCCGTTGATCCACGGCGCGGACGAGCGGATCGATGTCCGCGATCTGGCGCTCGCGACGGACCTCTTCACGGACCTCGCGGTTCAGACGCTCGGCTGAGGCGGCGTGGCGCCGCGCGCTCGCTCAGCGGTCGCATTGCAGCGCTCGACAAGCAGCGGGAAAACGCGCATAATGGCGCGATGCCATGGATGGTGGTTTCGCTGGAGAGGGTGGACACGTGAGCAAGCCGGCGACGGCTGCGCGGTCCTCGGCTCGCGGTGGCGCGTCGGCGAGCGCGCCCGCGAGGCACGCGGGGAGGGCGCATGTCGCGCTCACGAAGGTCGCGGCGAAGGGCGCGGCGGCGGGGCACGCCGCGGCGGCGGGCACCAGGACGCACGCTGCGCTCGCGCGCGCAGCGACGGTGCCCGTCGCGGCCGCGCCTCATGTCTCGCTGGCGCAGGAAATCCAGAACCAGGCGCTCAACTGGGAGCCGGTGATCGCGATTGCGTTCTTCCTGGCGCTGATTCTGATGATGTGGCGGATGCTGAAGGTGATGCCGCGGATCAAACCGCAGCGCATCAAGCCATCCTCCGATCAATCTGTCACTTTCGCCGATATCGCCGGGGTCGACGAGGCCAAGGCCGAGCTCCAGGAGATCGTCGAGTTTCTGCGCGACCCGAAGCCGTTCCGTGAGCTCGGCGCGACGGTGCCCAAGGGCATCCTCCTGCACGGGCCGCCGGGCACCGGCAAGACGCTCCTGGCGAAGGCGGTCGCGCACGAATCCGGCGCGCAGTTCTTCGCCCAATCGGAGGCGTCGTTCGTGGAGATGTTCGCCGGGCTCGGCGCCGCACGCATCCGCCGGCTGTTCGCGATCGCCC
>JBOGXX010000047.1:0-2902 GCA_050696475.1 Solirubrobacteraceae bacterium
CGCCAGTGCCTCCAGCGCACGCACGGAGCGCTTCCTGCTCGCGTGCGGAGTCGAGCGCGAGGCGCTCGCGGGGGTGATCGGCGCGGCACGCGCGGCGGCCGGTCGCGACGGCACGGCGGTGCTCGAGCTGAACCGCACGCAGGCAGCGCCGCGCGTGACGCTGCGCCGCGAGCACCTGAGATATCTGCATGTCCCCCGAACGGAAGTAGAGGTGAGCCGATGAGCCCAGGGCCGACTCTTGCGCCAGACGCCGCGATCGTGCTGGGCGTCGCGGCGACCGCGATGCCGTTCGCTCGCACCCCTGAGGAGGAGCTCGAGCGCTGGCTGCGGCTGCTGCGCCTGCACGGCGAGGTCGGCACGGCGCTGCAGGCGCTGGGCCTCAGCGAGGGCCCGATGCCGGAGCCTGGCGAGGGCGCCACGGCACGGCGCGAGCCGCCGGCGGAGCGCTCGTCACGCGACGCGGTGGCGCTCGTCACCGAGCGGGCGGTGAGCGTGGCCGCGGAGCGCGGCGCGCACGCGCTGCGGACCGCTGATCTGCTGCTGGCGGTGATGGGCGTCTACGGCGAGGACTTCGATCGCGCGCTGCGTGCGCACGGCACCGACCGCGACGAGGTGCTCGCGGAGCTCGGCGCGCGTGGGGCGGCGCCGGCGTCTCCCTGAGGCGACTCGCGCCAGACGGGCGCGCGCGGGCGCTGACGGGCATGCCCACCCTGCTCCGCTAGGCTCTCCATCCTCTGCCAGCAAGCCGAGGAGACCGCAAGCATGTTCGTGTTCAGAGCCGCTGTTGTGGGCGCGGGGACGATGGGCGGCCAGATCGCCCAGACGATCGCCGCCGCCGGCATCCCAGTCGTCCTGAAGGACATCGACGACGCGCTGGTGCAGGCGGGCCTCGAGGAGGCGACCAACGTCACGCGCGGGCAGATCGGCAAACTGGTCGAGAAGGGCAGGCTGAGCGCTGAGCAGGGTGAGGCGCAGATCGCGCAGGTCGTGGGCATGATCCACGGCAGCACCTCCTACGCGGCGTTCGGGGATGTGGACTTCGTGGTCGAGGCGGTTCCCGAGCGGATGGAGATCAAGCAGGCGGTGTTCGCGGAGCTCGACGCGGCGACGCCCGGCCACGCGATTCTCGCGTCCAACAGCTCCTCGCTGTCGATCACGGAGATGGGCGAAGCGACGCTGCGTCCGCAGAACGTTGTCGGCTTCCACTACTTCTACCCTGCGTCGGTCATGCCGCTGATCGAGATCGTGGAGGGCGAGGAGACCTCGGCTGAGACGGTCGCCGCGGCGATCACGTTCGCGCAGGCGATCCGCAAGCAGCCGATCACCTGCGCGGAGGTTCCGGGCTTCGTGGTCAACAGGATCCTCAACTCGGGCATCTCGGAGGTCTGGCGCGAGCAGGAGCAGAAGGGCCTGTCGATCAAGCAGATCGACGAGGGCGTGGGCGCCGCGGGCGTGGTCCCGGTCGGCCCCTACTACCTGGTCAACCTGCTGGGCTTGGACACGGTCCTGCACGTGGCCGAGCACCTGGTGGAGTCCTACGGCGAGGAACGCTTCTACGTACCGAAGGGCATGCAGCGGCTCGTCGCCAACGGCAAGCTCGGCGCCAAGAGCGCAGGGGACGGCTTCTATGACCCGCAGGGCGAGCCGAACATCGACGGCGACGCGGAGCCGGACGTGCCCCAGCTGGTGGAGATGCTGTCACTGAAGACCCTGATCGAGGCGTGCCTGGTGCTGGAGGAGGGGGTAGCCACCCACCGCGACATCGACTTCGGGATGATGGCGGGCGCCGGGCTGGACCCCCGCAGGGGACTGTTGCCCCCGTTCATGAAGGCCGACAGCGAGGGCCTGGACACGATCCTCGAGCGTATGGAGAGCGCGCAGGAGCGCTACGGGGAGCGCTTCGCCCCGCCGACGATCCTGCGCCGGCTGGTCGCGCAGGGTCGCCTCGGGCAGAAGTGCGGCCAGGGCTTCTACGCCTACCCGCAACCGGACGCTGAGCAGCCCGCTGAGGCGGTCAAGCTGGAGACGCGCGCGGACGGCGTGGCGATCGCGTGGCTGGCGAACGGCCAGATGAACTCGATCTCGCCGCAGGTGGTGGAGGACCTCGGCAGGGTGTGGCGCCAGGTCAGGGAGGGCTCCTCGGTGCGCGCGCTGGTGATCGCCTCCGCCAACCCGATGCTGTTCTGCGCAGGGGCGGACATCAAGGCGTTCACGACGATGGACGCGTCGGCCGGCGAGAAGCTCATCCACGAGACCCACGAGCTGTTCCGCGAGCTCGGCTCGGACGGGGTGGTGACGATCGCGGCAGTCAACGGCCTGGCGTTCGGCGGCGGCTGCGAGCTGGCGATGTCGTGCGACGTGCGGATCGCGGCACGCTCTGCGATCTTCGGCCAGCCGGAGATCAAGCTGGGGATCATCCCCGGCTTCGGCGGCACCCAGCGGCTGCCGCGCCTGGTGGGTGAGAACAAGGCGCTGGAGATGAACATGATCGGTGACCCGATCCTCGCCGACGAAGCGTTCGAGTTCGGCCTGGTCAACCGGATCGTCGACGACCACGAACTGCTCGACACCGCACTGCAATGGGCGCGCAAGCTCGCCTCCCAGGCGCCGCTGGCGCTGGCGCAGATCAAAAAGGTCTCCGGCGCGGGCGACCTCGACGACGGCATCGAGCAGGAGAAGAGGGCGTTCGCGGCGGTCTTCAACAGCGCTGACGCCAAAGAGGGGATCAGCGCGTTTCTGGCCAAACGCGCGCCGCGCTTCAGCGGTGAGTGAGCTCGTGGATGAGGGCGGCCTGCCGGCCGCGGGGTTCGTTGGCGTGGCGGGCATGGATGTCGATCGGACACGGAGGCTGGCGGAGCTGATCGGGGAGGCGCGCTCGGTCGTGGCGCTGACGGGCGCGGGC
>JBOGXX010000048.1:0-8524 GCA_050696475.1 Solirubrobacteraceae bacterium
TTCTGCGGGCCCTTCGCATTTGGCGGGCATGGACCAGGTGGGGACCGTGAGCCGGCTCGCGGGATATCGTGGCCACGCTGAACCAATGTCAAGCGACGCGAGAACCCTTCCCCCCAGCGGCGCGCCGGCCGTCGTACGCTCGCCGGCGGGTCGGCGCTGGCTGCCTGTCCGGCGCACCCGCGAGCTGGCTGGCGCCGAGGAGAGCGCGCGCATCGGGGTGCTGGCGCTGGCGGCGATCCTCGTGCTCAGCGCGTTCGTGGTGCTGGTCGCGGCGAACCGCCCGAGCATCCTCACGCCGACCACGCACGGTGGTTACTTCCCCCACTGGATGGCCGGTCCGCTGGGCGGGCTGCTGCCGGGTTTCACCACCAACAGCACCGCGCTGAAGTGCCTGTTCTCGGGAGCGATCGTGGTGATGTACTGCTGCTATCTGCTGCTGGTGAGCAAGCACGCCGCACGGCTGCCCGCGCGCTGGCTGATAGGTGCGATCGCAGCCGTGTACGCGATCTTCCTGATGTCGCCGCCACTGGCGCTGACGGACCTCTTCAACTACGTCAACTACGCCCGCATGGAGGTGGAGCACGGGTTGAACCCCTACGCCACCATCCCCGTGCTCGAGCCGCACAGTGATCCGAGCTTTCTGCTCAGCAACTGGCACCAGTTGCTCAGCCCG
Organism: Solirubrobacteraceae bacterium; assembly: GCA_050696475.1. Lineage (GTDB taxonomy): Bacteria > Actinomycetota > Thermoleophilia > Solirubrobacterales > Solirubrobacteraceae > Palsa-744. The sequence continues at coordinate 674 of JBOGXX010000048.1, forward strand.
TACGGCCAGCTGTTCACGCTGCTGACCTGCGCCGTCGTGCCACTGGGGCTTGCGGTGTCCTTCTGGACGCTGAAGACGATCCTCGTACTGACTTCGCTGGCGACGATCGCGCTAGTGTGGAAGTGCGCGCAGCTGCTCGGGCGCGACCCGCGCGTCGCGATCGCGCTCGTCGCGTTGAACCCGATCGTCCTCGTATGGGGGTTGGGGGGCGACCACAACGACTGCCTGATGGTCTTCTGCATCATGCTCGGCTTTTACCTGCTGCTGCGAGCGCGCGCCGACGGAATCGCCCGCGCGCTCGACAGCACAGGTGCGCCCGTCGCCGTGGAGCGCGTCGGCACCTCGCTGTTGGCGCGCGAGATGCGCGCCGGCGTCCCTCGCGCGCTCATCCCCAGGGCGCTCGCGGCAAACCTGCGCAGGACGGGGGCGGCGATCCTCGGGGAGGCCCGCTCGAGGTCGCTGCGCGAATGGCTGTTGCCGCTGTCCGCATTGGAGCTGGGGGCGGGCGCGGCGTTCATGACGGGCGCCGCCATCAAGGCGTCCGGCGCGATCTTGTTCCCAGTGGTCCTGGCCGTGCTGCTGCGTACGCCGAGGACGCTGGTTCAGGTGGTCGTGGGCATGATCGCGACGGGCGTGCTGCTGGTCGCGGCGAGCGTGCTGGCGTTCGGCCTGCACGTCCCCGACCTGGCCACGCAGAGCAGTCTGGTGACCAGCGAGAGCGTCCCCAACCTGCTCGGGCTGGCAGTTGGCGCCGGCGGCGAGAGCGCGGGCATGCGCAGCGCATTGAGCGTCGTGCTGGTGCTCGTGGTGCTCGCCTGCGCGTGGCTGGCGTGGGAGCGCAGGGACGCGGTCACCGCGTCCGGGTGGGCGAGCGTGGCGCTGCTGGTCACGCTGAGCTGGGTACTGCCGTGGTATGTGCTGTGGGTGCTGCCGCTGGCCGCGCTGTCCAGCTCGCGCAGGTTGCGCACCACCACGCTGGTGCTGGGCGTGTACCTGATCGTTGCATGGGCGCCCGCGTCTGGCATGCTCTGGCGGGCGATTCACTTCTATCCCGAAAAGACGCCGCTCGGGCGCTTGCACCACCGCTATGTCAAGGAGCTCTTGAACTAGCCGCATTGGGTGCCGGCGCGTCGCTCGGATCGCAAGGTGTGCTGCACGCACCGTCCCACGTTTGCGCTTTTCGTGCGGCGTGCTCAGAGGTAGCCGAACCGCTCGAGGCCCCGCAGACCCAGCTGCTCGATCTCGGCCGACTCCTGCGTCGGCTGAGCGCGTTGCGCCCGCTGACCCGACACCAGGGCTGCGGTGCGCGCGATCAACTCAGCAGGTGCGCCTTTGCCTTCGTGAGCGAAGGCGATCATCGTGGCGCACGCGCTCCGCGGGTCCTCGCAGATGTCCTCGAAGCGCAGACGAAGGTAGCGCCCTTGCATGTGCCCCTCGCCATAGTCGGCCGCCCGCTCGTTCGCCCAGCTCCAGAATCTGATCGCGCGCGCCGGTCCCGCCATCAGAGCGGACTGTGCGCCCAAGGCTGCCTCCCCGTATTGGAGCGGCTGTTTCTGGTTGCGCGAGAAGGCCATTCGCCGTCCGTCACGGACGATGTGGATGAACCGCAGCTGTGGTATGAGCGCATCCAGCCATGGCAGTAGCAGATATGAGTGCGGATGCTTCCATCCCCACGGACCCGTCGCTGGGTCATAGCCGCTCAGGTGGGCACCCACACTCGAGTAAAACGCCCGCTCCATGCCCTCGAGGTGAGGCGCCTGTCCTGCTTGCTCGGCCGCCAGATAGGGCTCGCCCCAGCGCCATTCGAAGTCGGCCAGATCGAGCGAGTCGCCCGCCAGGTTCAAGTGCGAGCCCATGAACACCCCCGACGCGCTCAAGACTTCCGTGATGACTCTCGTGCCCGAGCCGCCGGTGCCACCCGCCGCGGTCGGAGGGGAGACCGTCTCCCAGAGCGAACTCATCGAGCGTGCGACCTTAGCAGAGGACGCGTCGGCGACGTCTGTTGTGGTTCACTCCAACGCCACCGCAATGGTGGGCTGTAGAAGATCTCACGAGCTATTCGTCTGGCTCCCCGGGCGGTGGCTTGCGCTCCAGCTTGCGCCGGGTCGCACGGCGCTTCTCGGCCAGCCTGCGCTCGCGTGCCGCGGACGTCGGCTTCGTTGCGCGACGGTCGCGCGGGAGCGTCAGCGCGCGACGCATGCGTGCCGCCAGACGTTCCAGCGCCAGCTCGCGGTTGCGCAGCTGCGAGCGCTCGTCCTGGGCCACCGCCGCCACCCGCGGGCCCTCGCGCGCCAGCATCCTCGCGCGCTGCACCTCGCTGAGCGACCGCGAAGCGCCGACGTCGAAGATCGCTTCCACGCGCGAGGCCGTCACGTTCGCGTGCTGGCCACCCGGGCCCGAGGAGCGGCTCGTGCGCAGCGCTATCTCGCCGAGCGGCACCGTCAGCTCCGGGCTGACGCGCAGCGCCCGCCTTGCGCCGGTCTCCTCGTCGGGCTCGCTCATCCCCGCGCAGCCGGCGCTCCGCTCACCGCTTCTGCCCGCCAGATAGATCGTGCACCGCTTTCACCCGCTGCTCCTCGCCCGGGCGTACGCGTCCGTCGCGTCCGATGTAGCCGTCCTTGCCGCCCGCACACAGGTAAACGGCGTCCACGTCGCCGACGTTTCTGATCTTGCGCACCGTCGCGGCGTCCACCCGGGCCATGCCGCCCTCGCCGAGCCGCTGGGTAGTGCCGTCGCCGAACTCCATCTCGATCGCTCCGCGATGCACGAAGTACAGCTCCTCCTGCAGGTCGTGGTAGTGAAAGCCCGTCTCGATTCCCGGCGGTAGCACGATTGCGTTCACGCCAAACGCAGTCACGCCAAGCCCCTTTCGCACCTTCCTGAAGCCTGCGCCCTCGCCCAGGTCCCCCAGGTGCGCCACCGCGTAGCCCTCGCCCTCCGTCACGCCCGGGTACTCCGTTGAAGCCTCCATCTGCGGTTCCTCCTGTCGTGTCTGTGTCACACCTGTGCCGTCGACGTCCATGCGCTCTAGTGCGCCGCCACGCTGCCGCCCTCCGGCGACAGCGGTCGGCCCTCGCTCGCCCAGCGCAGCAGACCGCCCGTCATCGAGTATGCCTCGAAACCGGACGCGCGAAGTGCCTCTGCCGCCATCCCCGAGCGCGCCCCCACACGGCAGTAGAAGATCACCGGGCGCTCGCGGTCGATGCTCGCGGCCGCCTCCCTCGACAGCTGCACCAGCTCGATGTGGCGCGAGCCCTCGATGTGCCCCGCGTCGCGCTCGTACGGCTCACGCACGTCGATCAGCTGCGGCTGCTCCTCCTGCGTCATCCAATCGGAGACCCGCTGGGGATCCACGTCGATGCCGCAACCGTCCTGCTCGCCGCCCATTCACCTGAGCGTAGCGCCCGGCCACAGCGGCAGCGTGCTTCGCCGGCAGGGGCGGCCCCGTGACGATCGCGTCATCGCATCGGCGCGAACGCCGCGAAACTGATCGTTCATCACTAGGATCAGCGGTCATGGAGGCTGTCAGCGACGTCTACACGATCCCGCAGGAGCACCTCGACTTCTGCGCCACCATCGGCCAGATCGCGCGCGAGAAGATCGCGCCACGCGCGGCCGAGATCGACGAGCGCGCCGAATACCCGTGGGACGTGCGCAAGCTGCTGGCCGAGCAGGACATCCTCGGGCTGCCGTTCCCGGCGGAGTACGGCGGCACAGGCACCGGCACGCTGATGCTCAACATGGCGATCGAGGAGATCGCCAAGGTGGACGCCGCCTGCGCGCTGATCCTGATGATCCAGGAGCTTGGCACGCTCCCGATCCAGATCGCCGGCTCAGACGAGCTGAAGGAGCGCCTGCTGCCAAGGTGCGCCACCGGCGAGTGCTCGCCCGCGTTCGCCCTGTCCGAGCCGGAGGCCGGCTCCGACCCGGCAGGCATGAAGACCACCGCGGTGCTCGACGGCGACGAATGGGTCATCAACGGCACCAAGAACTGGATCACCAACCTCGGCATCGCCGACTTCTACATCGTGTTCGCCGTCTCCGAGAGAGAGACCCGTCGCATGACCGCGTTCGTCGTCGAGGCCGACCGCCCCGGCTTCAGCGTGGGCAAGCTCGAGCACAAGCTCGGCATCCGCGCTTCACCCACAGGGCAGCCGATCTTCGAGGACGTGCGCGTGCCGCAGGCGAACGTCGTCGGCGAGGTCGGGCGCGGGCTGTCCGTGGCGCTCGGAACGCTCGAGCGCACCCGCCTCGGCGCAGCCGCGCAGGCCGTCGGGATCGCCCAGGGCGCCACCGACTACGCCGTCGCCTACGCGCGTGAGCGTCGCCAGTTCGGCCAGCCGATCAACGAGTTTCAGGGCATCCAGTTCAAGCTCGCGGACATGGAAACACGCACAGCCGCTGCGCGCGAGCTGCTCTACAAGGCCTGCGCAATGGCCGATCAGCGGCACCCGCAGCGCGCCAAGTACTCATCGATGGCCAAGGTCTTCTGCTCCGACACAGCGATGTCCGTGACCGTCGAGGCCGTGCAGGTCCTCGGAGGCTACGGTTACGTCAAGGACTACCCCGTCGAGCGCATGATGCGAGACGCCAAGATCACCCAGATCTACGAGGGCACCAACGAGATCCAGCGTCTCGTCATCGCCCGCACCCTGAAATAGGAAGCCCAGATCCCCGGCGATGCGTGAGACCCAGCCTCCCGGACGCTCTCCCCTAAGACGTGTCGGCGTGGCCGCGCTGATCGCGATGTCCGTCGGGCTGATCGCGCTCGTCGTCGGGCAGGGCTTCAGCTCGATCGGTGCCGTGCGCGCACTCGAGGACGTCGCCCTCGGCGTGATCGTCGCCGCCGCGCTCATGGGCGGCGTGGCCCTTGTGGCCGTGCGCCTGGCCGGCTGGCACGATCCGGAGTCCGAGAGCGAGTTCGAAGAGATCGTCCGCTACTCCGAGCGCCTCGCTCGCGAAGGCCTCGTCGTGGATCCCGATGAACACGACTTCATGGACCTCGACCCGCTCAACGACAGCGACTTCGAGGAGCTCGTTCGCGACGCGCTGGAGGACCTTCCCGACCTGCTGTGCAACGCGCTCACGCACGTGGCGGTCGTCATCTCCGACGGTGGCCGGCGCCGCGGCGCCTACGGTCTCTACCAGGGCGACGGCGCCACTCGTGACGACGCTCACGATCGCATCGTCATCTTCCGTGACACGCTGCGCCGCGACTTCGGTCACGACCCCGACCTGCTGCGCGACCAGGTCACGCGCACGGTGCGCCACGAGCTCGCCCATCACGTCGGCTTCGACGAGCTCGGTGTGAGTCGTCTCGACCTGTAGAAGCCCGTGATAACGTTCCCTCGCGCAAGCCTCCCTGTGGAGGGCAGTCGTGTTCTCCGAGCCGGGACGACTCGGTTCAGCGTGGTGGAGGTTCCGGATGGCTGCTGACACGATGTCAGCGTGGGTGTGATCGCCGCGACGAGATCCGCCCGCGGGCAAGATACGGATATGAACGGGAACCGCGTCCAAGCTGCTGACCCCGCGCCCAACCGGGAGCCGAGCAATGAGCGCGCGCCCGCAGCCGCCAACGAGAGAGGCGGTCGCTTCCCCGATTTCTACATCGTCGGCCACGGCAAGTGCGGCACCACCGCCCTGTACCGCATGCTCCTGGCACATCCCCGGCTGCACATGCCGGTCAAGGAGCCGCGATTCTTCGCGCCAGATCGGCGCACGCGCTACTGGCGTCCCGCATCCAGCAGGCGCAAGCACCCTGAGAGCGTCGAGGGCTATCTGGCACTGTTCGCACAGGCGCGCCCAGATCAGCTGATCGGCGAGGCCTCACCCACCTACCTGCGCTCCTCGCTCGCCGCTCGCAACATTGCAGCCGTGCAGCCGAAGGCCAAGATCATCGCAATCCTGCGCGAGCCGGCCAGCCTGCTTCGCTCCGTTCATCTGCAGGCGGTGCGCAACTACGACGAGACGCAGAAGGACTTTCGCAAGGCACTCGAGCTCGAGGACGCACGGCGCCAGGGCAAGCGGATTCCGCGCTTCTCGCAGTTCCCCGCCGTGCTGCTCTATTCGGAGCTGATTCGGTTTGTGGAGCAGCTGCGCCGCTACCACGACGTATTTCCAGCCGAGCAGGTGTTGGTGCTGATCTACGAGGACTTTCGGGCGGACAACCAGGGCACCGTGCACCAGGTGCTGCGATTCCTCGATCTCGACGAGAACATCGCGATACCCTCGGTCGAGCTCGAGTCGTTGCGTACGCCACGCTACGTCCTCCTGGACCAGCTGATGCGGGGCTCGACAATGGTGCGTCGCAGCGGTGCTGTGAGACCGTTGGCGCGGGCGCTTGGCGCGCGCGTGCCGCGAGCGCTTTCGCAGAGCAGCACGCTGGCGGCTGTCTCCCAGCGGCTGCGCTACGTGGAATCGCCGAAGCTCGACGAGGAGCTGATGCTCGAGTTGCGCCGTCGCTTCAAGCCGGAGGTCGAAGCGGTGAGCGACTATCTCGGACGCGACCTCGTGACGCTGTGGGGCTATGACCGCCTCAGCTGATCCGCAGCCTGCGAGGCTCCCGGACTTCTTCATAGTCGGTCATCCCAAGAGCGGCACCACAGCGTTGTGGGACATGCTGAAAACCCATCCGCAGATCTACATACCTCGGGTCAAGGAGCCATACTTCCTCGCCGACGAGCTTCGGCCACCCCTCGCTACGCCGCGCACCTTCGGCTGGACCCCCGACACGCTCGAGGAGTACCTCTCGCTGTTCGCCCCCGCCGAGCGCGAGCAGCGCACCGGCGAGGCCTCCGCGCCGTACCTGTGGTCGCGCACCGCCGCCGAGCGCATCGCGGAGCTGCAACCCGCGGCGCGAATCATCGCCATCCTGCGTGAGCCCGCGAGTTTCCTTCACTCCCTGCACCTCCAGCTCGTGCAGATCTACATCGAGCCTGAGAAGAGCCTGCGCAAGGCGCTCGCCCTCGAGCAGCCGCGGCGGGAAGGCCGCAAGCTGCCCAGCAATCGCTTCTGGGGGCCACACGCGACTCTCTACTCGGAGTACGTTCACTACGTGGATCAGCTGCGTCGCTTCCACGCCAGATTCCCGCCGGAGCAGGTGCTGGTGCTCATCTACGACGACTATCGACAGGACAACGAGGCCACTGTTCGCCGGGTCCAGCGCTTCCTGGACGTGGACGACACCCTCCCGGTGCTCGGCCGGCGCTCCAACCCCACGGTGCGTGTTCGCTCGCAGCGACTGCATACATTCGCTCATGCGCTCGCCTCCGGACGCGGCCCGCTGCCGCGAGCCGTGCAGGCGACCGCAAGGACGCTCACGCCGCCAGCGCTCAGCCGCGATTTCGCATTTGCGATCCGCAACCGGATACTGTTCGGCGCCCCGCGAGCACCGGATGCCGGTCTGATGCTCGAGTTGCGTCGTCGCTTCAAGCCGGAGGTAGTGGCGCTGAGCGAATATCTGGGTCGGGATCTCGTGAGACAGTGGAGCTATGACAGCCTCGACTGAGCGCGCAGCGGCCGACCGCTCAACGTCACCGACCGCCGCTCCGCTGCGATGAGCGCCGGGCCGGACCCGGCATCCGTCTCGGTGGTCGTGCCCACCTTCAACGACCTCGGGCGGATCGGCGATGCGCTCGCGTCGATCGTCGGCCAGAGCACGCCGCCGGGCGAGATCGTCGTCTCCGACGACGCCTCCGAGGATGACATCGAGGGCTTTGTGCATGACTTCGCCGCGCAGCAGGCGGGGGGCGTCAGCGTCCGCTGGGATCGCCGGGCCCGCAAGCCCGTCCCGTTCAGCGAGGCCGAACGTGCCCGGCTGACCGCCGTAATTGAACGTTGATCGATTCTGGC
>JBOGXX010000049.1:0-3687 GCA_050696475.1 Solirubrobacteraceae bacterium
CGCTGGATCTCCGCGGTCTCGAGCTCCAGCAGGCGGGCGAGCTCACCGGCGTGGGGGGTGAGCACCGTCGGCGCGCTTCGCACTGTCAGGTCCCCGAGCCGGCCCGCGTGCGCGTTGAGCCCGTCCGCATCGAGCACCAGCGCAACCTCGGCGCGGGCGGCCAGCGCTCGTGCGAACTCGAACGAGGCGGGGTCGCGACCGAGGCCGGGCCCGAGCGCCAGCGCACCGCAGCGGGCGCTCGCATCAAGCACCTGCGAAACCCCGTCGGCCGTCAACGCCCCCCCATCGTCGGGCATCCCCCGAGTCATGATCTCCGGGATTCCCGTCGCAGCGAAGATCCCCTGCAGCGAGGCTGGAACGCAGGCGGTCACGTAACCGGCCCCCGCGCGCATGCTCGCCTCCGACGCCATCCGCGGGGCGCCGGTCAGCCCGCGGGAACCGCCCGCCACGAGCACATGGCCGGATACGAACTTGGTCGACTCGGCGCCGCGACGTGGCAGCTGCTCGAGCACGCCTGGCGTGATCAGGCCGATCCAAGACGTTTCCGGGGCTCCACGCGGAATGCCGATGTCGAGTACCTGCACCTCGCCGGCGTGTGCCTTGCCAGGGTGAATCCACAGGCCGGGCTTGGCCGTATGGAAGGTCACCGTCAGCGACGCGCGCACCGCCGCGCCCGCGACCACCCCGCTCGAGGCGTCCACGCCGCTCGGCACATCCACGCTGAGGACCGGCGCGCCGGCGCCGGCGATCGCCTCGATCGCCTCGGCGACGGCTCCGCGCGGCTCGCCCTGGAACCCGGTGCCCAGTAGCGCGTCGACCACGACCGTCGCGCGCCCTAGCGCCTCGTTACCCGCGTCGGGCCGTGCAGCGCCCTCCCCCGGCGCCTGCCGGCCCGACCACGGCGAGCCGTCGAGGCGTACCGGCGCCGGCCCGTGCAGACGCTCGAGGTTTGCGCGCGCGTCGCCGGAAAGCTGATCCGGCGCTGCGACGCACACGACTGTCACCTCACGCCCGGCGTCGCGCAGCAGGCGTGCGATCACGAGGCCGTCACCGCCATTGTTGCCCTTGCCGCAGAGGACGGTCGCCGGTCCATCCGGCCAGCGGCACTCCAGCGCGCGCGCCACCCCTGCGCCGGCGCGCTCCATCAGCTCGAGACTCGCGAGCCCCCGCCCCTCGATCGCCCAGCTGTCAACGCCGCGCATCGTCTCGGCGTCGAGCAGCGGCAGCAGCCACGATGGGAGGGCGGTCACGCCAGCGATGCTAGATGGTCCTCACCCCCTGACGGTGAACGAGCCGGCGCGTCGCTGCTACTCGACGGTGACCGTCTTGGCGAGGTTGCGCGGCTGGTCGACGTTCAGGCCGTGCCTGCGGGCGATGCCATAGGCGAGCAGCTGCAGCGGGATCACCGCGAGGATCGGCTGCAGCATCCAGTCGGTGGCGGGCACCGTGAGCGTCGCGTCCGCGTGCGGCTCCACGATCCCGTCGCCGGCGGTGGTCAGCGCGATCACGCGCGCGCCGCGGGCGCGCGCCTCCTGGATGTTCGAGACGAGCTTCTCCAGCACCGGCGAGTGCGTGGCCACGCACACCACCGGCGTGTCCTGATCGAGTAGCGCGATGGGACCGTGCTTCATCTCTCCGGCCGCGTAGGCGTCGGTGGATATGTAGGAGATCTCCTTCAGCTTCAGCGCTCCCTCCAGGGCCACCGCGAGCCCGATGTGACGACCGATGTACAGGAAGAACTCCGCGCTCCAGCAGGTCTCGGCGATCGCCTCGGTGCGCTCGTGGCAGTCCTCGATCAGCTCATCGATGCAATGCGGCAGCCGCTTCAGCTCTGCCACCAGCTCCGCCGCGCGGGCCGCTGGCAGCGTGCCGCGCAGCTCAGCGAGGCGCAGCCCCAGCAGGTACATGACGGCGACCTGGCAGACGAACGTCTTCGTCGCCGCGACGCCGATCTCCAGGCCGGCACGCGTGTAGAGCACGCCGTCGGCCTCGCGCGTCGCCTGCGAGCCCATGGTGTTGGTGATCGCCAATACCGTAGCGCCGCGCTCACGCGCCAGGCGCATCGCCGCCAGCGTGTCGGCCGTCTCACCCGACTGCGAGATCCCGATCACCAGGTCGCCGGGACCCACTACGGGGTTGCGGTAGCGATACTCGGAGGCGATGTCCAGCTCGACCGGCAGCCGCGCCCACTCCTCGACTGCGTAGCGGCCGATCAGACCGGCGTGGTAGGCGGTGCCGCAGGCAACGACCACGACGCGCTTGACACCCGCGAGGATCGCCTCGTCCAGCGCGCCCTCCTCGTCGAGGTCCACCCCGTCGCCGCGCGCGGTACGGTCGGCGATCGTCTCCGCGACCGCGTCCGCCTGTTCATGGATCTCCTTGAGCATGAACGTCTCATAGCCGCCCTTTTCGGCGGTCTCCTCGTCCCAGTCGACTGTCTCCACTGCCCGCTCGACGGCCTCGCCGGAGGCGGTCATGATGCGCACGCCGTCGGGCCGTAGCACGACGATCTCGCCGTTCTCCACGTACTGGACCCGACGCGTCTGCGCGAGGAACGCGGGCACCGCGGAGGCGATGAACTGCTCGCACTCACCGCGACCGACGATCAGTGGGCACTCGCGACGGGCGCCCACGAGCGTGTCCGGCTCGTCGAGGCTCATCGCTACGAACGCGTAGTGGCCCTCCAGTTGCGCGTAGGCACGAAGGACCGCGTCGGCGAGGTCGCCCTCGTAGCAGCGGGCGATCAGGTGGGCGATCACCTCCGCGTCGGTCTCCGAGGTGAAAGTGCTGCCCTGCTCCAGCAGGCGCTCCTTCAGCGCCATGTAGTTCTCCACGATGCCGTTGACGACAACGTGGACGCGGTCCCCGCTGTCGTAGTGGGGGTGGGCGTTGGCTTCGCTCACACGCCCGTGCGTGGCCCAGCGCGTGTGCCCGATGCCGGTCGTGGCAGCACGCTCGGCGAGCGCGACCGCGCGACCGGCGGACTCACCGTCGAGCTTCGCCTGCAGCGCGCTGAGGTTGCCGACGGCGCGCACCGCCTCGATCCGATCCTCGGCGATCACCGAGATCCCAGCGGAGTCATAGCCGCGGTACTCGAGCTTGCTGAGTCCGGCGAGCAGCAGGTCCTGGACAGGACGCCTGCCGACGTAACCAACGATGCCGCACATCGGATCGAAGATACCAGCGGGCGATCAGCGCTCCAGCGCCGCCTCAGCGGCAACGGCGCCGAGTCAGATGATCGACGCAGGCGCGACGCGATAGAGCGCCGATCCCCGCTCGTGGCGCCCACGAGCGGGGAAGTAGCGCTCCCCCGCCAACGCCGTGGACGTGTCCTCGGCGAGCGCGAAGCCGCGGTCGGCCAGGAACCCGCAGGTCGCGGCCGGATCGAGACCGAAGCTCCACGGCTCGCCGCGCGCGCGCACGGCCCGTACCCAGCGCGCCGCCTCCGGGTACTGCGCCGCGTCGCCGTCCAGTGCGGCGCGATCGACGAGCGGGACGCTTTCGCGAGCACTCCCAGCAGACGATCGATGCGGACTTCGCGCATCTGGAGCAGGCCATCGCCGGCCTGCTGGACGGGCTCCAGACGGCAGACGGCCTCTAGCCGAGCTCCCGCTCGACGACCGCCACCAGCTGCGAGCACACAGCGTCGGCCTCCTCGTCGGTGGGCGCCTCGACCATCACGCGCAC
>JBOGXX010000050.1:0-8435 GCA_050696475.1 Solirubrobacteraceae bacterium
TCCCAGTCCTCCGCCATCTCCGGGTAGGCGGAGCGCCACCGCGCGAAGAGCTCTTCCCACTCGCCCTGGCAGCGGGTTCCGCTCGCCTTCAGGTCCATGTGCTCGTAGACCTCCGGCGCGACGGCGAACGTCGTGTCGGGGTCCATTCCCATCACTTCCTTGGTGGCGCGCACCTCCTTCTCCCCGAGCGCCGATCCGTGGGCTTTGGCCGTGTCCGTCGCGTTCGGGGCGGGATAGGCGATGTGCGACCGAATCGCGATGAAGGAGGGCCGTTCCGGTTCCCCACGCGCCGCCTTCAGCGCCGCCAGCAGCGCCGGCACGTCCTCGGAGTCCTGCACGCGCTGAACGTGCCATCCGTTCGCGACGAAGCGCGCCAGGTGGTTCTCGCCGTCGAAGGAGATCGCGGTCGTGCCGTCGATCGTGATGTGGTTGTCGTCGTAGCAGACGATCAGCTTGCCCAGCCCGAAATGGCCCGCGATCGAGGCCGCTTCCTGGCTGATGCCCTCCATCAGGTCGCCGTCCGAGCAGATCACGTAGACGTCGTGGTCGACCAGCTCATACCCGGGGCGGTTGAAGCGCTCCGCCAGGAAGCGCTCGGCCATCGCCATCCCCACCGCGTTCGCCAAGCCCTGCCCCAACGGCCCCGTGGTGACCTCGATGCCCTGCGTGTGGCCGCGCTCCGGGTGCCCCGGCGTGAGCGAGCCCCACTGGCGGAACTGCTGCAGGTCCTCGATGCCCAGCTCGTAGCCGCACAGGTGAAGCAGCGAGTACTGCAGCATGCACGCGTGTCCGGAGCTCAACACGAAGCGGTCGCGGTTGGGCCACTGCGTCTGCGCAGGGTTGGCGCGGAGGAAACGCCGGAAGATGGTGTAGCCCAACGGCGCCAGCGCCATCGCCGTGCCCGGGTGCCCGGCGTTTGCCTTCTGCACGGCGTCCATCGCCAGGCCGCGGATCGTGTCGATCGAGAGCTTGCGGATCGCGACGTCCGCGACGGACCCTGCTGCGGAGTCGGAGGCGTGCTGCGAGGAGGTGGCCATCGAATCGATCCTACCCCGATCCGGGCGGTAGAGTCAGAAGCTCGTGTCAGAGCGATTCTGCGACGTCGGCGGAGGGATCACCCTCTGCTATGAGACCTACGGCGAGCCCGGCGATCCCACGGCCCTGCTGGTGATGGGGCTCGGCACGCAGATGGTCGCCTGGCAGAGGGACTTCTGCGCGGAGCTGGCGAGCCGGGGCCTGCACGTGGTGCGCTTCGACAACCGCGACATCGGTCGCTCCACGCACCTGACCGGCCGCCCTCCCAGCGTGGCGCAGCTGTTGGCGCGCTCCAAGCGCGCCGCGCACTACGCGCTCGGCGACATGGCCAACGACGCCGCCGGCCTGCTACGCGAGCTAGACCTGGCGCCGGCGCACGTGATCGGCGCCTCGATGGGCGGCATGATCGCGCAGCTGCTCGCCGCGCGCCACCCGCAGCTGGTGCGCTCGCTGACCTCGATCATGTCGAACACCGGCAGCATCAGCAACGGACAGCCGTCGCTGCGCCTCTACAGGGTCTTCCTGCGCCGGCCGGGTGAGGGACGCGAGGCGTTCATCGCACATACCGAGCGCCTGTTCAGGGCGATCGGCTCGCCCGGGCTTCCCCGCGACGAGGAGGATCTGCGCGAGATCGCGACGCTCAGCTACGAGCGCGACCACGACCCCGCGGGACCTGGACGCCAGCTCGCCGCGATCCTCGCGTCCGGCGATCGCACGCCGGAGCTGCGACGGATCGGCGTGCCGACGCTCGTCGTGCACGGCAGCGCCGACCGGCTCGTGTCCCCATCGGGCGGCCGCGCGACCGCGAGGGCGATCCCCGGCGCGAAGCTGATGACGATCCCCGGCATGGGCCACGACCTGCCCCGCGCCATCTGGCCACAGCTGATCGACGCGCTGGCGGAGCTCGCACGACGCGCCGACGCCGACGCACACTCGTCCCTACCGACCCGACCCCCCTCGCTCTCGGGCCTGTAGGGACGAGGTCCTCGCCGCTCCGGCCGCTCAGCGCCCCTGGGGCCGGCGCGAGTATGAGCCCAGTCCGGCCAGCGAGTGTGTGCGCGCGCTCGGGCACCAGGCGTTTGCCGACTGCACGCGCACGAGCCAGTGCAGGTCGTGGCGGCAGTGCGAGCGCCGGTACGGCCAGCGCCCGTGGAGAGCCCGGAGCATCCGGTGCTCGTGGCATACGAACAGTCTCATCTCCATCGCAACCTCCGTCCTGCCTCTCCTCGCACGTCCGACGCGAGGGCAAAGAACCTCTGCCTGCGCCCTCCGCGACCCGGCGGGAAACGACTTGCTCGCAGACATATAAATCAGGTTTTACGCAGAATGTCAACTCGAGGGGAATCGATCGACAGCAACGCTCGAGGGATCCGCAGCGAGTGTCGCGGTATGCCGGCAATCAAGGCGTCCACCGGACCGCACGCCTTCCGCGGGGCATCCCAGGGGCCGCGCGATCCTCGAGAAATACGACCTGGCGCCGACCGCGGCGGCGTCACCGGGGGAGCGGCGAGAGTGCGCCCGGAGGGAATCGAACCCTCGGCCTGCGGCTTGAAAGACCGCAGATCGGTGCCCTAAACGCGCAAACTCGGCCGAGTTGGACCGCCTGAATCGCCCAAGACAAGGGTCGATCGTCGTCCGCGAGCACCGCGGTCAGCCCTTCTACGAGGCGAAGTTCAGGCACGGCGGCAGGCAGGTCAAGCGCCGCATTGGCCCGGCCTGGCTCGATCGCGATTCCGCCGCGGGCTGGCGGCGCCGGCGAGGCAGGCTGCCGGATGACTTCTACGACGAGCGCCGTGCCCATGTGGCCGCCGCGCGGCTCATGTGCGCCTACCTGGAGGAGGCCGCCGACAGGGAGCGCGTTGGCCGGGAGCGCCGCGAGCGCGGGGTGACCTTCGCAGAGGTCGCCCGGGAGTACCTCAAGTGGCTGGCCGAGGTGCGGGGAGCGAAGCCGAGCACGATGCGCGACTACCGTTACATGCTTGCCCCGCACGGCAAGATCATGGCCGCCATCGGGGCCCGGCCGGCGGCCAGGGTGGGCGTGCGGGAGATCGAGGCGCTGCTGGCCAGCGTCGGCGATGGCGGGGCGTCCCCGCGTACCGTGAACAAGCACCGGGCGCTCGTGGCGGCGATCTACGGCTACGGCACCCGAGGCTCGACGTTCGCCCTGCCGGCAAACCCCGCCAGAGCGGCGGACAAGCGGCGAGAGCCACACCGGGGCGTGCTCCTCTACTTCACGCCAGAGGAGATCGAGGCGCTCGCCCGCGCGTTCGAAGACGGGCGCCATCGCGACCAGAGGCATCCGGCGGTCGCCGACGATGGGCGTGTCGCGCGGCAGGCCGAGGATCACCGCGACGCCGAGCTCGTGCGGGTCGCCGCCTACGCCGGTCTGCGCCAGGGCGAGCTGATGGCGTTGCGCTGGCGGGACGTCGACTTCGCCGGAAGCGCGATCACGGTCGCGCGTGCGTTCAGCGCCGGGCTTGAGACCTCGACGAAGTCCGGGCGCGTGCGCCGCGTGCCGCTGCCCGACCAGGCGGCGGCGGCGCTCGACCGCCTCAGTCGGCGCGCCGACTTCACGGGGCGCGATGAGCTCGTGTTCTGCAACGTCTTCGGCCGTGCACTCGACGACTCCGCCCTGCGGCGTCGCTTCAAGCGCGCACGCGACGCAGCGGGTCTTCGCCCCCTGCGCTTCCACGACCTCAGGCACACCTACGGCTCCCTCCTTGCCGCCGGCGGGGTGGACCTCGTCGCCATCCAGGCCGCGATGGGTCACGCTGCGCTCGTGACGACGGGGCGCTACCTGCACGCACGTCCAGCCTCCGATCAGGCGGCCATCTTCACCCGTGCCTTCCTGCCGACGGATCCGCTGAGGGAGCTCGCTGGCAGCGCCGGGGCTCGCGAACCCGGTCCGGAGAAGTAGGCGATGCCCCGCATCTCGGCCTTCTACGGGATCGTCATCACGATGTATTGGCGCGACCACCCGCCCGCGCACTTCCACGCCGCCTACGGCGGCAATGTCGCCGAGATCGAGATCGAGACGACGGAGGTGATCGACGGATGGCTGCCTCCCCGCGCACGCAGGCTCGTCAAAGAGTGGGCCGGCGGGCACCAGGACGAGCTCAGCGAGAACTGGGCCCGGGCGAGGGCACACGAGCGGCTCGTGGCGATCGACCCGCTTCCCTAGAATTGGGTCATGGTCGCGGTCACCGCAGTACAGGCTGTCGAGGGCCACACGCTCCGTCTGAAGTTCAACGACGGCAGCGAGCGTGTGGTGGACATCAGCGACGCGCTCTTCGGTGAGATGGGCGAGCCGCTTCGCGACCCCGAGTACTTCCGGCTCGTCCGCGTCGATCCAGAGCTGCGGACGGTGGTCTGGCCCAACGGCTTCGACCTGGACCCCGACGTGCTTCATGGCGACCACGAGCCCGTACCCAGCGTCGACCCGACGCGCGCGGCATAGCCTCACGTCTGGCTTCGCTGGGCTGAGCGAATGCCGCCAGCGTTCCAGCCACCGTTGCTGGCCGTTACCAGACGGTAGCCGGCCTCGCTGACGGGAGCCCGGGGGGTCGCGTCGCGGCCGCTGACCGCTCCTACGGCACTGGTATCGTGATCCGTGATGGCACTTGATCTCTTCGCAGCTTCGCTGGGAGGCGCACCCTCGGACCCCGATGTTCTAGAGGGAGTCTCCCCGGTGCCAGCCGATGCGTTTGCCTGTCGCGGGCAGTGGGTGGCCATCCGCGGCGACAAGGTGGTCGCGGCTCGTGGGCAATTGCACGATCTTTATCAGGCGCCCGAGGTCAAGGACACCGACGTGACCTATCACGTTCCATCCCGTCCCACGGTCGCCTTCAAGCGCTCTGCCTGAGCTTCGGGTTCAATACAGCGCTGAGAGGGCGAGCCAATCATCGATCTGGCTATCCAGGTCGAGGACGGGCTCCTGCTGGCAGTCTCGGGAGTCGTCGACTCTGGCGCATTCTCCTGCTGCCTGCCACTCGAGGATGCTCGACACCTCCAGATTCCCGATGAGGCGTTGCGCGAGGCCGGCGAGATCGTGCTCGCCGACGACCGCACCGTTCCTTACCTGGAGAGCGTCCGCGCGATCCGGGCGCAAGTCTTGGTCCGGGAGTCATCCGCAGCCGTGGCCCGACCCTGGGGACCGATCTTCGAGCTGCGTCCGGCGTTCGTTCCCGAAGGCAGCCGCCTGTTCGGCCAGCGTGACTTCTTCTCCCGCTTCGAGATCGCCTTCCGGCGTCATCTTGAACCGCCATCGTTCACCCTGCGCTACTGACACTACGCGACTGCTCACGGCGTAGAGGAGAAGTCTCGGAGCGCTCTTGAGACGCTCTATGCGCTTCTGCTCGGGAACGCGACCGGGCATGCGAAAGGGCCATAGGCTAGCTTCTGCTTGCTGGGGCTACGAGGCGCGACCGGCAGCGGCCCAGAGGTTGAGCCGGAGACTTGGACCTCCTCAAGACCGGCCACCCCAGCAGGGGCTGGGTTGCGCCGGGTGCAGGAGCGCGACGGGCCGTTGGCTGCCGAGCTGATCGCCCGAGCGTGTCAGGTGATCGTGATCGGCTGGCGGGTGGTGTGCCAGCGTCTGCCTTGGTGGCGGCGCAGCACGAGCGTGTAGCTCCCGGGTGCCAGCGTGTGCTGGTCGTGCAGCACGAGCTGCTCGCCTGCGTCTGTCCGGCGCATCGCGCCGGTCGCATAGACGTGGTGCTCGCGAGAGATCACCGCGCGCGCCGAGGCGCCGGTGGCAAACCGCACCGGCCCGGTGACGAGCTTGGTGGTGCAGTGTTTGCGCTTCTTGCCCTTGATGGTCTTGGTGGTGCAGCTCACGAGCTGCACTTTGCCCGCGGGGCCCCTCGCGCCCGTCGCGCCGCTCGCCCCGGCGGGGCCTGTCGCGCCGCTCACACCGCTGGCGCCCTTTTCTCCCTGGGGCCCCTGCGGCCCGTGGGTTGCTGGGACGCCCGTGCCGCTCAAGGCCACCGCGGCGGCGGCTTCGGGTTCGTTGTCGGTGAGCGTCAGCGTCGCGGCGGCGGCGCCTTCGCCGGCGGGCGTGAAGCTGACGCTGATCGTGCACTGCTGGCGAAAGGCGAGCGTCACGCCCGCACAGTCCTGCGTGTCCAGCGCGAAGTCGCCAGCGTTTGCTCCCGCGAGCGTGGCCTGGCTGATCGACAGCGCCTGCGCACCGACGTTCATCACCGTGAGCACCCCCGCCGCGGGCTCGCCGACGGTCTGTGCGCCGAAGCTGCCACCCGAGATCTGCGCCTGCGCCGCCGAAAGGAACAGTTCCGCGCTCGACAGGAAGCCGCCGCTGAAGCCGCCGGCGATCAGGACCTGCCCGTCCGCGAGCGCCACCGCAACCGCCCCTTCGCGTGCTTCGCTGAGCGACTGGCCGCTGCCGGTCAGCTTCATGAACGTGTCACTCGCCGGGTCAAACAGTTCCGCGCTCGACAGGACGCCGCTTTTGTTGTGGCCGCCGGCGATCAGGACCTGCCCGTCCGCGAGCGCCACCGCGACCGCCCCTTCGCGTGCTTCGCCGAGCGACTGGCCGCTGCCGGTCAGCGGCGTGAACGTGTCGCTCGCCGGGTCAAACAGTTCCGCGCTCGACAGGAAGCCGCCGTTGCTGCCGCCGGCGATCAGGACCTGCCCGTCCGCGAGCGCCACCGCGACCGCCCCGTAGCGTGCTTCGCTGAGCGACTGGCCGCTGCCGGTCAGCTTCGTGAACGTGTCACTCGCCGGGTCAAACAGTTCCGCGCTCGACAGGCCGCCGCCTAGGTTGTGGCCGCCGGCGATCAGGACCTGCCCGTCCGCGAGCGCCACCGCGACCGCCCCGTAGCGTGCTTCGCCGAGCGACTGTTCGCTGCCGGTCAGCTTCGTGAAATAAGCCTGGGAGCCCGACGCCCACGCCGAAGCGCCACTGGACACCGCCACGCCAAACGCCACCACACACGCCACCCCCAAGATCCACCCACGCCGCCGCGACGCGCACGCCACCATCCATCCCTCGCGATCGCCGGGACGCCTGCACAGCCATTCCACCAAGACCCTCACGGCCCCTCCTCCTCCGAGATCGACGGCCAGCGAGCCACCGCCCCAACCCGCCATAAACGCCGGCCGACTATAGCGCCGAGCAGGCATCGCCACCGCCCAGCCCAGATGCGCACGCCCCCCGCCGACACGCTCTCCTGCACCGGCCGCGCGCGCAACGACCGACTCGCAGCCTTGCGCCTCAGACGACACACACGCATCCGAGCCCCGACTCAGCGCGCTGCTGCTCCTCGCGGATGCAGGCGCCTCGGACAATCCGAAGGCCGCTCCTCAGACGCCCCCTTTGGAACGACACCACCATCCTGCCGAGCAGGCCTCACACTCCTGCTCGCCGGGAGGTCGACGCGCACCAGCCGACACCGTGCTGGTCGCCGCGCGCTACGCTGAAACCGTGAAGCATTCGGTCCTGAGCACCACCCCGACCGCTGAGAAGCCGGCGTTGAGCGACGAGCAGCGCGCGGAGCGCCTGCGCTCGCTGTCCGAGCGGCTGCGCAGCACGGATGGCCTGGACCGCGACACGCTCCAGCACATCGAGCAGCTGGCCGACGCTGAGCGATAGCCACGGTGGACGCCACCGAGCTGCTGCGCAGCGATGAACCGTTCATCGCCGACACCTCAGCGTGGTGGCGCATGGCCTCCCTCCCGGACGAGCTGGGCGACCTTATCCAGGCGGCGGTCCTTGCTGATCGCATGTGGATCACGCCGATTGTGCGGATGGAGATCCTCTACTCGGCCCGCAGCAGCTCCGAGTACCTCGCACTGGAGGCCGAGCTCGTCGCGCTGAGGATCGTGCGCAACGACCGCGCGGTCGCCGACGCCGCGATGGGCGCCTTCGGCGAGCTGGCCGAGCGCAGCGACGGATACCATCGCGTTCCGGTAACGGATGCATTGATCGCCGCGGCCGCGGCTGAGCACGGCGGCGTGGCGGTCCTCCACCGCGATAGGCACTTCGACAAGCTCGCCGAGGTCCTTGCGTTCCAGTGCGTCGAGCTCCCGGGTTCCTGAGCGCGCGACCTTCTCCGCAGCGCTCCTGGCCTGCTGTGTTTCGGGTGGACGCACCGGCCAAGCCATCGCAAAGACGCTTCCAGCTGCCACCAAGGCTCCGCACGCGGGTCTCGCGCGTGGGGGGCGTCGCGGTCGAGGATGGATGGATTCCATGGTCCGGCGATGCCGGACCACAACCATCCAGAAGCAGGCAACATGCCAACCCCAACACTGCTTGACGCCGCCGGCCGTCGACGCTCACCGGCAACCATGCCGGGCTACCTGTGTGGTCGAGCGCCCAGGACCAAAGCGGAAGCCTGCGCTTGTCCGCCCCGAGGGGCGAGCACCCGTGGAGATGCTCGCAC
>JBOGXX010000051.1:0-2513 GCA_050696475.1 Solirubrobacteraceae bacterium
TGAGCGCGAAGCGGTCGTCCTCGAGGCCCTCGATCAGCCACATCTCCCACAGCGGCTTGGAGCGGTCGAGCTGCTGCGAGAAGATCCGCGCGGTCAGATCCTGGAGCTGCCCCCAGGACCCGGGCGCGGGCAGCGCCGTGTGGCGCACGTGATAGTCGAGGTTGAAGCTCGGGTCGTCGATCCACACCGGCCGGCCGCTGTCGATCGCCGTGTGGGCGAGCTTGTGTCGGTAGCGCGGCACCAGGTGAAGGCGCCTACGGATCTGTTCGAGGAACTCGTCCATGCCCGGCGGTGGGCCCTCGACGATCGTGAGCCCGCCGATGTGCATGTGCGACACGCCGCTCTCCTGATGCAGGAACGAAGCATCCACAGGAGTCAGCCTGTCGAGATGGCGTTGGCTCATCGCGCTTAGCGTAGCGGGGCGCCCCCTACAATGACAGCTGTGCCCAATACGGTTGAGAAGTTGCTGCTCGCCGCTCCACGCGGCTACTGCGCCGGCGTCGATCGAGCGGTCCAGACCGTGGAACGCGCGCTCGCGATCCACGGCGCGCCCGTGTACGTGCGCAAGGAGATCGTCCACAACAAGCACGTCGTCGAGCAGCTGCGCCAGCAGGGTGCGATCTTCGTCGAGGAGCAGACGGAGGTGCCCGAGGGCGCGGTGTGCGTGTTCTCCGCTCACGGCGTCGCGCCCGGCGTGCGAACGGGCGCCGCGGAGCGAGGCCTGACTACGATCGACGCCACCTGTCCGCTGGTCACCAAGGTCCATCGAGAGGCCGTGCGCTTCGCGGATGCGGGCTATACGGTCGTGCTGGTCGGACACGACGGGCACGAGGAGGTCGAAGGCACGATGGGGGAGGCTCCTGCTCAGATCGTGCTCGTCCAGGACGAGCAGGACGTGGACGAGCTGGAGATCGAGGATCCCGAGCGGATCGCCTACATCACCCAGACGACGCTGGCCGTCGATGAAACCACCGCCATCCTGGAGCGCCTGCGCGCGCGGTTCCCGCACATCGTGGGACCCCGTACGGATGACATCTGCTACGCGACCACCAACCGCCAGGCAGCCGTCAAGCAGATGGCCGGCAGCTGTGAGCTGATGCTCGTGATCGGCTCGCGCAACTCTTCCAACTCGGTACGCCTGGTGGAGGTCGCCCGCGACTGCGGCACGGAGGCGCACCTGATCGACGCGGCGCGCGAGGTCGACGAGCGCTGGCTGGAGGGCAAGCGGACGGTGGGCATCTCCTCGGGGGCAAGCGCGCCCGAGGAGCTCGTGGTCGAGCTCGTGCGGTTCTTTCGTGACCGCGGCGTGCGGGACATCTCCGAGTTCGACGTCGTTCGCGAGGATGTCCGCTTCATGCTCCCCAAGCAGATCCGTGAAGCCGTCTCAGCCGGCGGGGCCGGCTGATCATCCCGAGCGAGAAGTGCCGCACGCGCTCGAGCTCGCGAGCAGCGTGAGCGCGCGCGCCGGGTCATGCGCACGCTGATCGTCTCCGACCTGCACCTCGGCAGCATCTCCGGCGCGGACCTCCTGCGCCGCGCAGAGCTTCGCGCCGTGCTGCTGGATGCGCTCGCGGACGTCGATCGCCTGGTCTTGCTCGGTGACGCGCTCGAGCTGCGTCACGGACCGATGCGTGAGGCGCTGGACGCTGCCCGTCCCCTCCTCGAAGATCTCGGTCGGGCGCTCGCCGGCCGTGAGCTGGTGATGGTCGCCGGCAACCACGACCACGCCCTCATCGAACCCTGGCTGGCGCGTCGCGGAGAGGAGCTCGCGCCGCCGCCGCTGGGTGTCGAGCAGCTGCTCGAGCCGGCGCAGGTGTCCTGCGCGCTCGAGCGGATCGCGGGCTGGGTCTCGCCCGCGCGGTTGCGCATCGCCTATCCCGGCCTGTGGGTCCGCCCGGACGTCTACGCAACGCATGGCCACTTCCTCGACGCTCACCTGAGCGTCCCCACGCTCGAGCGTCTCAGCGTGGGGGCGATGGCGAGGCTGTTGGGCAGGCCTGCCAGCGGGTTTCAATGCGCAGGCGACTACGAGGCCACCGGCGCTCCGGTGTTCGCCTGGCGCGACGCCATCGCCAGGGACACGCACACCGGGGCCGCGCTCAACGGCGGGGCGACCGTCAGCGCGTGGGGCGCGCTCAGGGGCGCTCGCGTGCGAGACATCCGGGGCTATGGGGGCGCCGTGCGCTGGCTGAGGAGTCGCGCGATCGCAGCGGCCTTTCCGGTGGCCGTCGCCGTGCTCAACCGGATCGGCATGGGGCCGCTGCGGGCGGACATCTCGATGACCGCGCTACGTCGCGCGGGCCTCGAGGCGATGGGCGAGGTCGCGGCGCGCCTGGACCTCGGCGACGCATATGTGGTGTTCGGCCACACCCATCGCGCGGGTCCGCTCCCCGGCGATGATTTGCAGGAGTGGCGAGGCCGCATGGGAGCGCGCCTGGTGAACACCGGCAGCTGGACCTACGCTCCAATCTTCCTCACCTCCACGCCCGGCGAGAGCCCCTACTGGCCGGGTG
>JBOGXX010000052.1:0-8596 GCA_050696475.1 Solirubrobacteraceae bacterium
GCGCACAGCAGCGCAGCGCCGCCGAGGAGCAGGCCGTCAGCGCCACCGACCTGCTCGCCCGTCAGACGTTCCTCGAGCGCGTCGAAGCGCAGCGCCGGCTGCGAGCGTACGAGCTCGCCCAGCGCGAGACCGAGCTCGCCCAGCGCGACGCCGAGCTCGCAACCGCCGCCAGCGAGCACGAGATGCTGATCCGCCTGCGCGAGCGCCACCGCGGCGAGCACGAGCGCGAGGTCGCGCGCTTGGAGCAGGGGGCGCTCGACGAGATCGCCGCCACACGCTTCCGCAGGAGCCACGCATGAGCGCCCAAGCGCTCTCCGGCTCGAGCGGCGTGCCCGCTGGTGAGCTGGCGTTGATGGCGCGCGTGCGCCAGCTGCAGGGCCTGATCGAAAGCGAGCGGCTGCTCGCATCGCCCGGCTCCACCGGCGCCGACGCCACAACGACCCCCGCCGCCATGGCGTCCTCCTACACCCAGAGCCCCTACGGGGACTTCGCCTCCGCGTTGCAGGCGGCCACCAGCGACGACAACGCCGGCACCGGCGGCGCGGCAACGGTCGCTGACACCTCGCCTGGGATCGACTACGGCGCCGTCCAGGGCAGCGCCGGCGAGGAATCCGGCGAATACGACGCGCTGATCGAACAGGCCGCGGCGCGCAACGGCGTCGATCCAGCGGTGCTGCACGGCCTGATCCAACAGGAGTCCGGCTTCAACCCGGACGCCGTCAGCAGCGCCGGTGCATCAGGTCTCACGCAGCTGATGCCCGGCACCGCCTCCACGCTCGGCGTCGCCGACACGCTTGACCCCGCCGAATCGATCGAAGGCGGCGCCCGCTACCTCGGCGAGCTGACCGCGCAGTTTGGCGGCAACACAGAAGATGCGCTCGCGGCCTACAACGCCGGCCCCGGCGCGGTCGAGCAGTACGGCGGCATCCCGCCCTACGCCGAAACGCAGAGCTATGTGGCCGACGTGCTCGGCGACGCCCAGGCCTATCAGCAGTCGCACCCGAGCAACTACGCAGCGGGGCCCGCATGACCGTCGGACCGACCACCGCCTCGCTGCCCGCGCCCTCGCCTGCGCCCACCTCCGGCGCGCCACCCGGGGCCGATCCGCCACCGGGCGACGCTCTCTTCCAGAGCGCGCTCGCCGAACACTCGGCCCGGACCGCACAAGCGGAAGGCCACAACAGCAAGGGCGCGCGAGGCGAGTCCAGCGGCGATCCCGGCGCCGCGCACGAACGCGAAGCCAACCCCGCCGCCGGCGCCGAAGCCGGTGCGGGCGCCCAGGCGAGCGCCGCGCGCTTGCGCGATGCCGATGCTGTTCCCGCCGGCCCGTCGAAGTCCGCCCGATCGTCCTCCGGCGAGCACGCCGCGGCCGGGGAAGCCCCACCCGGCGCGAGTGTCAGCGCGGCCGGCGACCAAGCAGCGGTGTCCGGCGCGCAAGCGCCCGCCGGAGCAGCTCAGGTCGCCGGGGACGACTCGTCGGGCGGTGTGAGCGCCTCCGGCGCCCAGGCTCTCTCTGGCGCCGAAGCGGCGACATCCGCGCCCCCCGAGGCATCCTCGACGCTGAACCCGGCCAGCTCCGCATCCAGCTTGCGGACCGCCCCGGCATCGGCGGAAGCGCTCGGCGCGAGCGCTGGACGCCAGAGTAGCGCCCCCGCCCCTCCCGCCGCCACGGGCGGCGAAGCAGGGGCCACATCCGTGGCGAGTGGCGGCACGACAGCGTCCGCGACGGCCGGCACGACAGCTTCGACGGCCGGCACGACCGCTCAAACCGATCCCGCCGAAGCGACGCTCTCCGCGAGTGAAGCCACCGTCGCGGCCGTCGCGAAGGCACACAGCGCGACAGGCGCGCCGGCGGGCGCGCAGCCTGCCGGCTCTTCGCAGGCGTTGAGGGCAGGCGCGAACGCCCCGGAGCTCTCCACCGCGTCGCTCGGCGCGGGCGCCGGGGCCCCGGGCCAGCAGGGGGCTCCCGGAACTCAGGCGGAAGCTGGCGGCGCGAACGAAGCCCAACGTGCCGGGAGCGCCCCGCCCTCGCCCGGCACGGATGCGACCACAGCCGCCGGCGTGCCGTCCGTCGGCCCGGGAAGCGGAGGGCTGCAGAGCTCGGCGGCCTACGTGCAGGTGCCGACGAACGTGAGCTCCGCCGTCACCGGCGCCGCCCCGCCGGCTCCCCCCGGCGTGGGCATGCACGAGATGATCGATTCCATCCATGCGACAATCGAGCTCGCCGTCCGTCAGGGGCAGGCGCAGGCACGGATCGCGCTCGAGCCCGAAGAGCTCGGACAGATCAGCGTCCGCATCAGCCAGACCAGCGAGGGGCTGCTCGCGCGCGTCAGCGCCGAGACGCCCGCTGCCGCACAGGCGCTCGTTGACGGGCGTTCGGAGCTGCGCCAGTCGCTGAGCTCGCTCGGCGTGCCGCTACGCCTCGAGATCGGCGCCTACGGCTCCTCCGAAGCGCGCGAGCGCCAGGAACGCTTCACCGGGGAAGCCGGCTCCTCCAGCGGCTCCACCAGCTCCCAGCCCGCCGAAGCGGGCGAAGGCACCGAAGCGCTCGGCGCGCTCGTCGCTGCGGCTGCTCCCGCGGCGATCGACGGCGGCGCGCTCGTCGATGTACTCGCTTGAACCATGAAAGGACACACGCCATGACCGCCTCGCCACTCGCAACCGCCGCCACCGCCACGACCGCTTCGGGCAGCGCCTCCACCGAAAAGGCCCCCGAAAACCCGAACGGGGTGCTCGGTCAGAACGACTTCCTGAAACTGATGATCGCGCAGCTGCAGGCGCAGAACCCGCTGGAACCCGGCAACAGCAACGAATACCTCAACGAGCTCGCCCAGTTCACCCAGGTCGAGCAGATGACAAACATGGCAAACGCCAACGAGCTCTCCGGCGCGGTGCAGATGATCGGCCACAAGGTCTCCTACAACGGCAGCGACGGGAACAGCGTCACCGGCACCGTCGAAAGCGTCCAATCGAGCGCCGGCGGGACGACGGTCACCGTCGAAGGCATCAGCGGCATCGCGCTGGCGAGCCTCACCAACGTCGAATGAGCGCGATCACCAATCCAGCGCTCGTACCGCCGGGCGGCCTCGCCGGGGCGGGCGCGACGGCAGCGCCCGCGAGCCGGAGCGCCAAGTCCGGTGGCGCCGCTGCAGCGGGCGGCAACGGCGCGACCCAGGGGGCGTCCTTCGCCGATGCGCTCAAGCAGGCCGACAGCTCACAGCAGCTGCAGTTCTCAAAGCACGCGCTCGCCCGCGTGCAGCGCCGTGGGATCGAGCTGGACTCGGCCACGCTCGGGAGGCTCTCGCAAGGGGTCAAGCGCGCCGCCGGTAAGGGCTCGCGCGACTCCCTCGTCCTTGTCGACGGCACCGCCTTCGTGGTGTCCGTCAGCAATCGCACCGTCATAACGGCGGTCGGATCCGAACACATGAAGGACAACGTGTTCACCAACATCGACAGTGCCGTGATCGCATGAGAACAGCGGCAACACACAACCCCGGCTGGACCTCATCGAGGGAGCCGCGAAAGGAAGGGCAGCAACGATGATCGGTGGAATGTATGCCGCGATCAGCGGCCTCGATGCGAACCAGGCGATGCTCAACGAGACGGCGAACGACCTGGCGAATGTCAACACGGTCGGCTACAAGTCCGCGAGCGTCACATTCGCGGACTCGCTCACGCAGGTGATGCACGGGGCCTCGGGGCCGACGAGCGCCAACGGCGGGACCAACACCGAGCAGATCGGGCTCGGCGTGCAAGTCAACGCGACCGTCAACGAAATGGCCGAGGGCTCCTTCCAGACGACGGGCAACCCGCTCGACGTCGCGATCGAGGGTCCCGGCTTCATCCGTGTGGGCGAGGGCGAACCCAAAGAAGGAGAACTCACCGTCAACACTCCTGCGAAAGTGCTCTACACGCGCGCCGGCGACCTGACGACCGACGCCGGCGGCTACCTGACCACACAGTCCGGCGAATATGTCGTTGGGCGCAACGCCGAAGTCGTCAGCGAAGCGGAATCCGGCGACACCTACAAGGCGGGCGCCGAAGACACATACATCAGGATCCCGCCCGGCTCCTTCAACGTTTCGATCGGCGAGGACGGCTCGGTCAGCTACACCGACGAGGAAATCGGCTCGGCGCAGTTTGAAAAGCGGGTGACCGCCGGCTACATCTCGATGGCGACCTTTGCCAACGAATCGGGACTCGAACGCCTCGGCGGCTCGCTCTGGGGTCAGACGGCCAACTCGGGTTTGCCGATCGTCGGTACGCCCGACACCTCCGGCTTTGGCTCCACGATCGGCGGTGAGCTCGAGATGTCGAACGTCGACATGGCCACCGAGATGACCAACATGATCACCGCCGAGCGCGGCTATCAGGCCAACTCGCGCGTGATCTCCGTGGCGGACGAAATGCTGGGCACGCTGGTGCAGATCCAGTAGCCCGACGACTTCGCGCTCACAGGGGCGCTGGAGCAACACCAACAGACCGCCGTGAAGGACGGCGCATACGCAGGGACACCTCCGAGGAGCCCGGGGTGGGGCGGCGACGCATCGAGCCGTCCCACCCTGTGGCTAATGTGTCTTGCCAGGGGGGTGTGCCAATGATCACGCTCAACCGGCTCGGCCACAACGACGAGCCGTTCCATCTCAATATCGACATGATCGTGACCGTGGAGTCCACGCCGGACACTGTCATCACGCTTGCCACCGGTGCCAAGGTCGTCGTCGCCGAGACGCCCGCTGAGGTGGCCGCGGCCGTCCAGGCCTACAAGGCGGCGATCCTCGGCGACGCGCTCAGACGGCGCGGCACCCCGCAGCGCCCCGCGTCCGTGGCGCCCCTGCATCGCGAGCCGCCGCGGCTCTCCGCGGTCGAGCCCGAGCCCGAGCAGCAGTAGCTCGCCGGCCCGCCAGCCCCGGTCGGCGGAATGTGCAGGTCGATCCGGCAGGACTGAAGGATTTGGCGCTGGGAGCCGATGTAGCGCGCAATGAAGGCTTCTACGGCCATCGGGATCGGGGTGGCCTTCGGCTCCCTGTTGATGAGCGCCATGATGGGCGGGACCAGTCCTGCCTCGTTCATCGACATCCCCGCGCTGATGATCATCCTCGGCGGCACCGGCGGCGTGACGCTCGCGAGCGTCGGGATGGCCTCGATGAAGCGCGTGCCCAGTCTCTACAAGCTGGTCATTTCGGCCGAACCGCCGGACATGCGCGCGCGCCTCGACCAGCTCGTAACGCTCGCCGACAAGGCGCGGCGCGAGGGCCTGCTCGCGCTCGACGCGCAGCTGGCGGAGATCGATGACCTGTTCACGCGCAACGCGCTGCAGCTCGTCGTGGACGGCACCGACCCGGAGATGGTCAACGCGATCCTCGAGGCAGAGGTCGACGGGATGGCCGCCCGCCACGCGGCCGGCGCGATGCCCTTCGAGAAGGCCGGCGGCTTCGCGCCCACGATGGGAATCATCGGCACCGTGCTCGGCCTCGTGCACGTCCTGCAGAACCTCGCGGCGCCGTCCACGCTCGGGCCGTCGATCTCCGCCGCCTTCATCGCCACGCTGATGGGCGTCGGCTCGGCCAACGTGATCTTTCTGCCGATCGCCAACCGGCTCAAGGCGATCTCCGCCGAAGAGATGGAGCTGCGGATGATGACGCTCGAGGGGATCCTCTCAATCCAGGCCGGCGACAACCCGCGCCTGGTCTCCGAAAAGCTGATGTCCTACGTCTCGCCCGCCGAGCGCGAGCCCGGCGGCGAGGACAACGTGGCGCGTCTGGACGAGGCCCGGGCGGCCTGACCATGGCCGGCCACGGCAGACGCCGGCGTGGGCACGGTGAGCAGCACGAGAGCGAGGAGCGCTGGCTTTTGACCTACGCCGACATGATCACGCTGCTGATGGCGCTGTTCATGGTCCTGTTCTCGATCTCCTCGGTCAACATCTCCAAGTACGAGACGCTGCAGAAGTCGTTGAAGGCGGCCTTCTCCGGCAACATCCTCCCGGGCGGCAAGGACATCGCCCAGCAGGGCTCGACCGTCAACGCCGCGCAGTCCCCCGCCAGCGTCGAACTGCAGTCGCTGGAGCCGCTCATTAGCGAAGGCTCGAGCAGCCCACAGAACAGCACCGCGCACGGCCCCTCCAGCAGCAGCATCATCGCGCCCACCGCCACGGTCAGGGCGTCCTCGGCCAGCGCCTCCGCCGCCCAGCGCCAGGCCGCCGAGTTCGCGCGCATCAAGCGCGAGCTGGATGCCTACGCCGCCTCGCACGGCTTCTCAAAGAGCGTGCAGACCTCGATCGAAGCGCGTGGTCTGGTGATCCGTGTCCTCACCGACGATCTCCTGTTCGCCTCCGGGCAGGCCACGCTCGAAGCTCGCGCCTCTGGATTGCTGGGCGAGATCGCCCAGCTCTTGAACGTCGATCAGACACATCCGATCTCGGTCGAAGGCAACACCGACAACGTGCCCATCCACTCGAGCGAGTTCCCGAGCAATTGGCAGCTGTCGACCGCGCGCGCCAGCACGGTCGTGCTGTTCCTGATCGCCCACGGGGTCAGCCCGAACAGGCTCACGGCCACAGGCAACGCCGAACAGCGTCCGGTCGACAGCAACGCGACCGCCGCCGGTCGCGCGCGCAACCGTCGTGTGGAGATCGTGATGCGTCGGACGGGCAGCGGCGAAGGCGAAGGCGACGAAAGCGGAACCTAGGCGAGGACGACCAGATCATGCTCAAGAAAAAAAAGCTAATGCTCGCAGTGGCCCTGCCGATTCTCATACTGGGAGTCGGCTACAAGATGACCAGGCCGGCCCCCGTCAACAAGGACAAGATCAAGGGGACCATCTACGTGCTGCCCGCGCCGTTCCTGCTGAATCTCGAAGACGGCCGCTACGCCAAGCTGACGATCGCGCTCCAGCTCGCGCCCGGCCAGAGCGACGGCGCGACCGCCGCCTCGAGCTCCTCCAGCGGCGAAAGCGCCGTCGGCACGCTCCCCGAGGAACCGCTCGTCCGCGAAATCGTGACCGACACGATCACCAACCAGAACGGCGAAACGCTCGTCTCCGAAGTAGGCCGCAAGGCCGTCAAGCGCCAGATCCTAAAGGCGGTCGAGAAGCAGACGGACGACAAGGTCGAAGCCGTCCTGATCCCCGACCTGACCGTCCAGTAGGAGCGTCGTGTCCGAGGCGATCGAGTACGAGCAGTTCGAGCAAGACGCCCAGGCCTCCGACGCCTCCGCCGACGTCGACCTCTCGCGTCTCAGCGACATCCCCATGGAGCTCAGCGTCGAGATCGGACGCACGCATATGACCGTCGGGGAGACGCTCGACCTGCGCGTCGGCTCCGTCGTCACGCTCGAGCGCCTCGCCGGCGAGGCCGCCGACCTGCTCGTAAACGGGAGCGCCATCGCGCGCGGCGAGGTCGTCGTGATCGACGAGCAGTATGGCCTGCGCGTGACCGAGATCCTCGACGGCCACGGTGACGCCGCCTCGCTTTCGGAGGATCCCGAGGCGCAGGCGCATTCGGGCGCACGGGCGACGGTCGAGGCCGATACAGAGAGTCCGTCGCCGGAGACGCCCGCCGGAGACGCCGAGCAGGCACCCGCCGAGGAGGGCTGAGCGCCACATGAGCGCCAGCCAGGAGCAGAGCGAGGCCGCGGAGATCGACGACCCCGCATCCTCCCCGACGGGGGACGGGGAGCAGATCCGCACGCTCGACTTCTCGCAACCGACGAAGTTCACCACCGAAATGCGGCGGCGCATCGTGCGTGCGCTCGACCTCTTCTGCGACTCGCTCGGAAACTGGATGGCCGGCGAGCTGAAAGCGGAGGTCGAACTGGCGGTCACCGACATCAGCCAGCACACGTGGGCTGCCGCCAGGGCACAGCTGCCGGCCGACTCGATCGCGGTGGCCGTCGAGGCCCGCTCGATCGAACGCCACATGCTGATGAGCGTGGAGCTGCCGCTGGTCCTGCAGGCGCTCGAATGCCTGCTCGGAGGAGAGGCCTCGCACGCCGCCACCGAGCGCCACCTGACCGAGGTCGACTGGGTCCTCACCCGCGGCGTGCTCGACTCGGTCGTCCACCACCTCTCCGTCGCCTGGGACGAGCTCGGCGGCCAGGAGCTCGTGCGCGGCGAGCTCGACATCGAGGGCGATGCGGGTGTGCTGACCCCGATCGGCGAGCCCACGCTGGCGGTCAACTTCGAGATCAAGGTCGACGGCCTCGCCTCCGCCATGTCGCTGCTGATCCCGTGGGCCGCGATCGAGCCGATCACCGAGCGCATCCGCGGCGGCGGCGGCGAGCTCACCGCGCTGGACCCCCAGGGTGCACAGGGGCTGCGCCGTGGCGTCGCCGGCGCCGGCGTGCTGCTGCGCGTAGAGGTCGGCTCCGCGCAGATGCCGATCGAGCACATGCTGCAGCTCGCTCCCGGATCGCTGCTCGTGCTCGAGGACAGCTCCAACGACGGCGTGCTGCTGTTCGCCGAGGGCGTCTCCCTCGGCCGCGGGCGCCCCGGGCGCAGCGGCCCACGGCGCGCGGTCAAGCTCACTTCCACCGGCGAACCGCCGATCCGCGCCGACAAATACGCCAAGCTCGGACGCTCCGAGCTCGAACGCGCC
>JBOGXX010000053.1:0-3493 GCA_050696475.1 Solirubrobacteraceae bacterium
GAGGTGGCCGACGAGATCCAGGACCGCGGCGGCGTCGCCTACGTGCACCGGTGCGACCTCACCGAAACGGACGACATCGACCGGATGGCGGCCGAGGTGCTCGAGCAGCACGAGACGGTCGACGTCCTGGTCAACAACGCGGGGCGTTCCATCCGCCGCTCGATCGCGCTCAGCTATGACCGCTTCCACGACTTCGAACGCACGATCCAGCTCAACTACTTCGGCGCCATCAAGCTGATCATCGGCCTGCTGCCGCACATGCGCGAGCGCGGCTCCGGGCATATCGTGAACGTCTCCTCGATCGGCGTGCAGGCCAACCCGCCACGGTTCTCCGCCTACGTCGCCTCCAAGGCGGCGCTCGACGCGTTCTCGCGCGTGGTCGCCTCCGAGGTGATCGGCGATGGGGTCACGTTCACCACGATCCACATGCCGCTCGTGCGCACGCCAATGATCGCGCCAACCAAAATGTATGACGCCTTCCCAACCCTCTCCCCGGAAGAGGCCGCGGACATGATCTGCGAGGCTTTGCGCGCACGTCCCAAGGAGATGGGGACGTGGATGGGCAAGTTCGGCGAGGTCGCCTACACGCTCTCGCCCAGCGCCGTAGACCGGCTGCTGCACCTGGCCTACCGCGTATTTCCCGACTCCGCCGCGTCCAAGGGCCACGCGGAGGTCGAGGAACACGTCTCGTTCGAGCAGATCGCCATGGCGACGCTCACGCGCGGCGTGCACTGGTAAGCGCTCTGACAGCACGCCGCATCGCGAGCGAGGTGCCCACGGGCGCGGTCTTGACATGATCACGGCGTGAGCGCAACAGCTGCGATCGAGGTCAGTGCCCTACGCAAGAGCTACGGCGACTACGAAGCCGTGCGCGGCGTCGACATCACCGTCGAGCGCGGCGAGGTGTTCGGGCTGCTCGGACCCAACGGCGCCGGAAAGACCACCACCGTGGAGGTGCTCGAGGGCTACCGCGCCCGTACCAGCGGGCAGGTCTCGGTGCTTGGACAGGACCCCGCCGAGCGCTCGATCGAGCTGCGACGACGAATCGGGATCGTGCTGCAGTCCGGCGGCATCTACAGCCACATCACCCCGCGCGAGGCGCTCACGCACTGGGCGAGCTTCTACCCGCACCCGCGCGAGGTCGAGGAGGTGCTGGAGCTGTCGGGCCTGCAGCAGAAGGCGGACGAGCGCAGCCGCAAGCTCTCCGGCGGCCAGCTGCGCCGGCTCGACTTCGCGCTGGCGCTCGTCGGCGACCCCGAGCTGATCTTCCTCGACGAGCCCACCACCGGCTTCGACCCCGAGGCGCGCCGCGCCGCCTGGGAGACCGTGCGCTCGCTGCGCGACCTCGGCAAGACGATCCTGCTGACCACCCACTACCTGGAGGAGGCGCAGGCACTGGCCGACCGTGTGGCGATCGTCAAGGACGGGCGCATCCTCGCGATCGGCCCGCCGCAGGAACTGATCGCCGGCGCGCCCGGCGGCCCGCCCGGGCCTGCCCACTATCACGTCGCCTACCACGACGCAGCCGGCGTGCTCGTCGAGCGCGAGACCGACGACCCGACCACGCTGCTACACCAGCTCACCGGCGAGGCGCTCGCCGGGGGCTGGCGCCTGGAGGAGCTGACCGTCGGGCGGCCCACGCTCGAGGACGTCTACCTCGAGTTGACCGCCGCACCGTCAGGGGACAGCGATGCCTGAGACGCTCCTCGAGGGACGCCCGCAGGCCCCCTCGCCGGTCCAGGCGCCGGCCGGCGTGAACCCCGTCGCTCTCGCCTGGCGCCAGTACCGCCTCGAGCGCAGAATGTTCTGGCGCAACCCCAGCGCCGCCTTCTTCAACTTCGTGCTGCCGCTCCTTTTCCTCGGCGCCGGCGGCGCGATCCTGAGCGGCAACCAGGACGACCTCAACAAGCTCGTGCCCGCGATCGCCGGCATGAGCGTGATGTCCACGACGTTCACCGCGCTCGCCTACAACATCGTCTTTCTGCGCGAGCGCGGCGTGCTCAAGCGCATTCGCGGCACGCCGCTGCCGACGATCTCCTACTTCGGTGGCGTCGCCGCCAACGCCGTCACCAACACCGCGCTGCAGATCGGGATCATCGTGCTCGCCGGGCGCGTGTTCTTCAACATCGGCTGGCCCGTGCACTGGGACGAGCTGATCGTGTTCGTGCTCGTAGGCGTCGTCAGCCTCGCCGCCCTGGGGGTGGCCTTCGCCCACGTGATCCCCAACTTCGAGTCCACGGCGGCCTACGTGAACGCGGTGTTCCTGCCGGTGGTGTTCGTGTCGTTCTTCGTCTTCGACGACTCCCACGGCGCGCCCGGCTTCGTGCGCACGATCGCCGAAGCGCTGCCACTGAAGCCGCTGATCGACGGGCTGTCGGGCGCAATGGTCACCGGCTCGGGTCTCGCCAGCCACCTAGACTCTCTGGCC
This sequence comes from Solirubrobacteraceae bacterium, assembly GCA_050696475.1. Lineage (GTDB taxonomy): Bacteria > Actinomycetota > Thermoleophilia > Solirubrobacterales > Solirubrobacteraceae > Palsa-744. Next base: position 2,429 of record JBOGXX010000053.1, read on the forward strand.
GTGATCGCCATCTGGGGGGTGTTCGGGCTGTATCTCGCCGTGCGCGGCTTCGCCTGGGAGGGCTCGCGCGCATGAGCGCCGTGACGGGCCGCGCCGGCCGATGAGGGAGCTCGCCGCCGGCGTGCACCTGCTGCGCGGCTGGCCACCCAACGCGATCAACGTATACCTGATCGGTTCGCGACCGCCGGGTGGCGACGTGCTGATCGACGCCGCCACCCGCCAGGGCGAACAGCGGATCCTGAGGCAGATCGCCGGTCGCCGGCTGAGTGCGCACGCGCTCACGCATGCCCACCCCGACCACCAGGGCTCGAGCCACGCGATCTGCGAACGGCTTCAGATCCCGTTGTGGTGCGGTCACGGCGACGTGCCAGCGATGGAGACCCCGGGCGGTATCTCCAACTCGCAGGCGCCGGGCTGGCTGAACCGGCTGCAACAGCGCTTCTGGACCGGACCCCCACACCCGGTCGCCCGCGTGCTGGGCGAGGGTGAGGAGCTGGCCGGCTTCACCGTGCTCGAGACGCCCGGGCACTCCCCCGGCCACCTCGCCTACTGGCGCGAGGCCGACGGCGTGCTGATCCTGGGAGACGTGCTCAACAACGTCAACGTAATGACCGGCATCCCCGGCCTGCATGAGCCGCCCGAGGTGTTCACCGCCGACCCCGCGCGCAACCGCGAATCCGCGCGCCGGCTCGCAAAGCTGAGGCCGCGGGTGACCTGCTTCGGCCACGGAGCGCCGCTGCGCGATCCAGGGAAGCTCGCCGATTTCGTGGCGAGACTGCCCGGCTGAGCGACTCCGGCATGAGCAAGAGCAAGAGCAAGAGCATCTTCCTGGCGCAGGGCGAGCACTTCATCCCGACCGAGCAGGCGCGCGGGCCGTGGGACCGGCGCGCGCTGCACGGAGGTGCGCCGGCGGCGCTCATCGCCACCGCGTTCGAGCGCCTGATCAGCGGCTCCGAGCTGCGCATCGCCCGCCTCGGCTTCGAGCTGCTGCGCCCGATCCCGCAGGCGCCGCTGACGCTCGCCACGCGCGTCGTGCGCCCCGGGCGACGCGTGCGCGAGCTCGCC
>JBOGXX010000054.1:0-10709 GCA_050696475.1 Solirubrobacteraceae bacterium
GCCAGGAAATCTGCTGCGCTCGCGAGACGGCGAGGTCAAGCTTGCCGATTTCGGTATTGCCAAGGCAACTGAGCAGTCAAGCATCACCCAGGTCGGCTCTGTGCTCGGCACCGCCGCCTACCTGGCGCCCGAGCAGGCGCGCGGAGAGGAGGCGGGTCCGAGCGCGGACCTGTACGCGCTCGGTGTCGTCACCTATCAGCTGATCTCCGGCCGCCTGCCCTATGCGGCGACCTCGCTGACCGAGCTGGCCCTCAAGCAGCAGCGGGAGCAGCCGCCGCTGCTGGACACGCTCGTGGCGGCAGTGACGCCGGAGCTCGCCGAGGCGGTGGCGATCGCGCTGGCGCTGGATCCTCGCGACCGCTACAGCACCGCGCTGGAGATGGGGCACGCGCTGGGCAACGGCGTCAGAGGCATTGCTCCGCAAGCCGGTCCTCGCGGCGGGCGCGGCTCGATACGGCGAGCAGCTTCAGGACGCGGCCGTGTCCCAATGACGAGCGCCACGACCGTGTTGGCCGGCGCGCGCGGCCCCAAGCAGCCTTCCCGCACCGTCGCCCCGCGTCGCCCCCGCCCGGGGCCTGCACGGACGTCCGCCGCACTCGTGCCCGCGGCGCGGCCGGCCTCCAGCTCGCCGCGACGGCGCGCCAGCCGGCTTCTAGTCGCGTTGCTGGCCTTGTTGGTGGTTGTGCTGGTGGTCGTCGTGGTGGTCGTCGTGGTGGTCGTGGACGGCGCGCCCGCACCGACGAAGGTGGTGTTGCGCAAGGTCGTGTACTCAGACGTCCAGCAGACGACCGCCGCGCTCGAGAAGCTCGTGTCCGAAAACACGCAATAGGAAGGACCCACCAGCTTCCGCCGATCCCAGCCGCGGGCCCCGGCCTGCTCTCCCGATCCCGACGGGGCCGCCCATGCTCGCCTCAATCCTCGACGTCACCCATCTCGTCTCGAGCGCCGGTTATCCGCTGCTGTTCTTGCTCGTGATGAGCGAGGCTGGTGGTGTTCCGATCCCGGGCGAGACGGCGCTGATCGCCGCGGCGGTGCTCGCCAGTCAGGGCAAGCTGGCGATCGTCCTGGTCATCGTGCTAGCGGCCGCCGGCGCGATCGTGGGCGACAACATCGGCTACCTGATTGGCCGTAAGGGCGGGCGCTGGCTGCTGGAGCGACCGGGCATGTTCCACCGCCAGCGTCTGGAGGTCCTACGCGTCGGCGGGCCGTTCTTCGAGCGCCACGGAGCGAAGGCTGTGTTCTTCGGGCGCTTTCTGCTCGGCCTGCGCGTGTGGGCATCGTGGCTGGCAGGCGCCACGCGCATGCGCTGGGTCTCCTTCGTGCTATGGAACGCCCTGGGAGGCATCTCGTGGGCGACGGCCGTCGGGCTGATCGCCTACCTGCTCGGTCACTCCGCCAGTCACGCCATCGAAGCGTTCGGCGTATATGGCCTGATTGCCGTGCTGCTGGCGATCCTCAGCGCTGTGGTCCTGCACCGTCGCCACGCGGCCCATCACCCACATCCGTCTACTGAGGCCGATCCGGCGCCGACACGCCAGGATCCGCGCGAGCACGAGCCCGGCGAGTAGGCGCCGGAACACCCACTCGCCGGCTCCGAGCTCACCGCTCAGGCGTTTGCCCGCTCGCCGCTCTCAGCGCTCTCCGCGCCCTCGATCACGTCCGCCTTACCGCTGACGCTGATCGCCACGCGACGGGGCTTGTGCTCCTCGGGCTTGGGGATTCGCACCTCGAGCACGCCCGCGTCGAAGTGAGCCTGAATGCTCTCGGGGTCGATGCCCTCCGGCAACACGAGCGAACGGGAGAAGCTGCCACTGGCGCGCTCCACCCGGACATAGCCGTCGCTGCGCTTCTGCTGCGCCGACTCGCGATCGCCCGAGATCGTCAGCACATTCTCCTCGAGCTCGATCTTGACCTGGCTCTCGCTGACGCCGGGCAGGTCTGCGCGCAGCACGAAGTGATCGCCCTCCTCCACGAGGTCCATCGCGGGAATCCAGCGACGCCCGGCCCCCGCCGCGACGCCGTTGCCGCCCGCCGGGCTGTCGAAGAAGGTCCCGAACAGCCTGTTCATCTCCTGCTGAATGCTCTGCAGCTCACGCGTAGGCTCCCACCTGATCAATGCCATTTTGCTCACCTCCAGAGACGATCTTGTTTTCCACTACGCCTGCCATTATAAAATCTAAGTCGTTGCATATCAAGTCTATTGCGGACGGATTTGGTGGCGCTGCGACCGCCGATCGGGCGGCAGGCGGTCTGCCGCACGGCGGCAGCGGGCATGGCGCACGCGCGCCACCGCAAAGCCGTCGGTGCGCTTCGCGACCCCGGGCCCCACCGACGGGTCAGCGGTATCTGCGCCCGTCAACAGCTGCCGCAGGGCGCGATGCGTTCCCACATGTCGGCCAGCGTGCCCAGCTCGGCCTCTGAGAAGTGGGAGAAGAACTGCTCGCGGATGACCGCCAGGTGGGTGACTCGCGCTTCCTGCAGGCGCTCACGACCGGCTTCGGTGAGGCAGGCGTAGGAGCCGCGCGCGTCGTGGACGCAAGAGCAGCGCTCGACCAGGCCGTCGCGCTCCATGCGGTCGATCAGGCGCGTCAGGCCACTGCGAGAGAGCTGCGCCTGTTCTGCGAGTTCGCACATCCGCATGCGTCCGCCCGTCGTCTCCTCCAGGTGGTGCAGCACCTCGTAGGAGCTCATCGGCAGCCCGTGCGCATGCTCGAGCTCCGAATCCAGCCGCTTGGCGAGGCACGCATGCGCCCTCAGCAGCCCGCGCCACGCGCGGAGCTCCCCCAGTGTCAGGGTCTCCTGCTCGGGGGTGGCGATCTTGACGGCTGTGACGGTCGACATGACGGTCCGAGTCCAAACTTCCTTCTCAAACGAACATAGCAGCGCCGGAGCTCTATGCGCGGGCGCTCGCGCTCAGCTCCGTGTCGCCTGCCACGCCCACAGCACCATCAACGGCTGCAGCGCGAGCCGCGCATACAGCGCCCAGCGGGGAATCTTGCGGAACTGCTTCGGCTCACGCGCCATGTACACGTTGGCCGGAAACACCGCCGCCAGCAGCGCGACCAGCCCCACGCCGGCCAGGCGCCTGGTCGCCGGGATCAGCACCCCCACCCCGCCCGCGATCTCCGCCACGCCGCTGATCTGCACCAGCTCCCTGGCGTGCCCGCGCAGCCGCGGCGGTACGCTCCGCTCGTAGGCGCGAGGGAACAGGAAGTGGTTGACGCCAGCGCCGACGAAGAAGCCCGCCAGCAAGCGCAGGGACAACCTCCCACCGCTGCTCGCCGGCTCCGGCTGGGGCTCGAGCGGCTCGTGTCCATTGGACGACATCTCAGCTCCTTCCTGAACAGCGAACGCCTCCGCGGCCGGTCGGCCGCTCATCGAAATCTAGCTGCCCTCGATCAACGAGCGCCCTGTCATCTGCAGCGGCTGCTCGATTCCAAGCGCCTGCAGCACCGTCGGCGCCACGTCCGCCAGGATCCCGCCCTGCCCGCGCAGCGACACGGCGGTGCTCGTCAGGATCAGCGGCACCGGGTTCAGCGAGTGTTGCGTGTTGGGGCTGCCATCCGGCTCCAGCATGTGCTCGGCGTTGCCGTGATCGGCCGTGATCACACACACGCCCGCGCGCTCGTGCACCGCCGCCACCACCTCTCCCAGGCACTCGTCCACCGTCTCGATCGCCATCACCGCCGCCTCGATCACGCCCGTATGTCCGACCATGTCCGCGTTGGCGAAGTTGATGATGCCGAAACGTGGCCCATCCTCTCGCCACGCGTCCACGAACGCCGCCGCGGTCGCCCGCGCGCTCATCTGGGGCTTGTGATCGTACGTCGGCACGTCGCGCGGCGATGGCACCAGCTCGCGCCGCTCGCCGCGCAGCTGGGCCTCCTCTCCGCCGTTGAAGAAGTACGTCACGTGCGGATACTTCTCCGTCTCCGCCGCATGCAGCTGCGAGGCGCCCGCCTGCTCGAGCACCGCCGACAGCGTCGTCGCCGGATGCTCCGGTGTGAACAGCACCGGGTAGGACCAGTCCTCCTCGTAGCTGGTGAGCGTCGTGTAGCGGCTGAGCGCCGGCGCGCCGCCGCGGCCCGTCCACCCGGGCAGCTGCTCATCGGCGTCGCCGAAGCCCGGCTCTGCGAGCGCTCGCGTGATCTCACGCATGCGGTCGGGACGGAAGTTGAACGCGATCACGCTGTCGCCCGGACGGATCATCGCCTCAGCGCCGACCAGCGTGGGCTCGATGAACTCGTCCGTCTCACCCCTGCGGTATGCGTCCTGCACGGCCCGCTCGCCGCTATCGGCGTGGTAGCGCGCGCTGGCGTGCACGAGCAGGTCGTACGCCCGCTGTACGCGCTCCCAGCGCTTGTCGCGATCCATCGCCCAGTAGCGCCCCACGACCGAGCCCAGGCGCGCGCCCTGCGACGTGTCGAGCTCACGCAGGTACTCGATGCCCGCGTGCGGCAGCGTGTCGCGGCCGTCCGTGAACGCGTGCACCACGAGATCGTTCACCGCGAGCGAATGGCCCAGCGCGATCAGCGCGCGCAGGTGCTCGATCGAGGAGTGCACGCCGCCGTCTGACACCAGCCCGATCAGGTGCACGCGCGGCGCGTCCGCGAAGGCCGCGCGCAGCAGCTCGTGCTGCGCGAGCGAACCGTCTCTCACCGCGTCGTCGATGCGCACCAGGTCCTGGCGCACGACCGTGCCCGCACCCAGGTTCAGGTGTCCCACCTCGCTGTTGCCCATCTGTCCCTCCGGCAGCCCCACCGCGCGTCCGCATGCGCTCAGATGCGTGTGCGGATACGACGCCCACAGCTCGTCGAACACCGGGGTGCTGGCCAGCGACACCGCGTTCCCCGGCCCCGGCTCGGCCAGGCCCCAGCCGTCGAGCACGATCAGGCACGCGCACGGCGCCGGCAGACTCCGAGTCCCGCCCGCCTCGGCCGGCGAGCTGCTCGGGTCGAGCGAGCCGCTCATCGAGCCGCGCGCGACAGCGTGGCCGCGGCGGCGACGATCTCAGAGAACGCCTGCGCCTCGAGCGACGCTCCACCCACAAGCGCGCCGTCCACGTCGGGCAGCGCCAGCAGCTCAGCCGCGTTCTCGGGCTTGACCGAGCCGCCGTACAGGATCCGCACCCGCTCGGCCGCGCCCTTGTCACGGTCTGCCACCAGCGCGCGGATGAAAGCCATCGCCTCCTGCGCCTGTTCGGGCTTTGCCACTTTGCCCGTCCCGATCGCCCACACCGGCTCGTACGCGATCACCACCTCCCCCAGGCGCTCGCCCGCCACCTGCGAGAGGTCGTCGCGCACCTGCTGACGCAGCTTGCGGTCGGTCTCGCCTTCGTCGCGCTCCTCCTCGGTCTCACCCACGCACAGGATCGGCGCAAGCCCCGCCTCGAGCGCCGCCGCCACCTTCGACGCGAGCGCGCGATCGCTCTCGCCGAACATCGCGCGGCGCTCGGAATGCCCGAGCACGACCCCGCGCACGTCCAGCTCGCGCAGCATCGGCGCCGAGATCTCACCCGTGTAGGCGCCCTCTGTCTCATGGTGCATCGTCTGCGCGTACACCTCCACGAGCGACCCGCGCGCGCTGTCGATCATCGCCTGCAGATCGGTGAAAGGCACGCAGATCGCGATGTCAACCCCGTCCACCGACGACACCCGCGGCAGCAGCGCCTGGATGTACTCCTCAGCCTGCTGCTGCGTCTTATACATCTTCCAGTTGCCCGCGATCAGCGAGCGGCGAGCGGCGAGCGGCGGCCGGCCCGTGCCGGCCCCTTCGCGGCCCGCCAGCGGATCCTCGCCGGCGGCGCTCAAAGGGACGCCCCCGCACGAGCGCCCTCGAGCGCCGCCACGCCCGGCAGGACGCGTCCCTCCAGCAGCTCCAGCGTCGCGCCGCCGCCGGTGGAGAGGTGGTCGGGTGCGTGCTCCAGAGCGAACTGCGCGAGCGCCGCCGCCGAGTCGCCGCCACCGACCACCGTCAGGCCGGGCGCTCTGGCGACCGCCTCCGCCACGGCGCGCGTGCCGGCGGCGAACGGCTCGAGCTCGAACGCGCCCATCGGCCCATTCCAGAAGACAGTGCCCGCCTGCGCAATCACCCCCGCGTAGCGCTCGGCCGTCTTCGGGCCGATGTCGAGCCCCATCCAGCCCTTCGGCACCTCCACGCCGTCGAGCACACGGTGCACCCCCTCGGCAGCCAGTCGCTCGCCGATCACCAGGTCGTGCGGCACCAGCAGACGCGCCCTGCCCGTCTGCGGCGAGTGTGTGTCGCTGGCCTGCGAGAGCGCGCTCCGCGCGTACTCCACGTCCTGCTCGCCGCAGAGCGACTCGCCGACTTTGTGACCCTGCGCACACAGGAACGGGAAGCTCATCGCCCCGCCGATCATGACCGCGTCGGCAACCGCCAGGAAGCGCTCGATCATTTTGATCTTGTCCGCCACCTTGGCACCGCCGACGATCGCCACCAGCGGGTGCTCGGGGTGTTCGAGGATCCCCGTAAGCGCCTTGACCTCGCGTTCCAGCAGCCTGCCCGCTGCGCTCGGCAGCAGGTGCGTGACCCCCTCGTTGCTCGCGTGTGCGCGATGCGCAACGCCGAACGCATCGTCGACATACAGGTCCGCCAGCGCCGCGAGCTCGCCGGCGAGCTCCGGATCGTTGCTCGTCTCACCCGGCTCGAAACGCACGTTCTCGAGCACCAGGATCTCGCCGTCCTGCAGCCCTTCCGCCAGCGCCGTCACCTCCTCGCCCACCACCGCGGGCGCCAGCGTCACCTTCGCGCCCGTCAGCTCGCGCAGGCGGTCGGCCACCGGCGCCATCGACAGCGCCGCCACGTACCTGCCGCCCGGCCTGCCCAGGTGCGAGACGAGCACCAGCCGAGCGCCGCCGGCGCGCAGCTCTTCGATCGTCGCCAGCGCCGCCGCGATCCGCGTGTCGTCGCTCACCAGCGGCACGCCGCCCGCGCTCGGCCCCCTGTCCGTGTCCGCGCCCAGGGGCACGTTGAAGTCGACACGCACGAGCACTCTGCGGCCATGCACATCCAGATCCTCGATGCTCTTCATAGAACCCTCAGTGTCAGGTCCACCACGCGGTTGGAGTAGCCCCACTCGTTGTCATACCAGGCCACCACCTTCAGCATCGTGCCGTCCACCACGACCGTCAGTTGCGAGTCCACGATTGAGGAGAACGGCGAGGACACGATGTCGCCGGAGACGATTGGATCCTCGGTGTACTGCATGATCCCCTCCAGCGGGCCGCTCTCCGCGGCCGCGCTCAGCGCCGCGTTGACCTCCTCCACGCTCGTCTCGCGCGGACACTCCACCGTCAGGTCCACGACCGAGCCCGTCGGCACCGGGGCCCTGACCGCAAACCCGTGCAGCTTGCCCTGTAGCTCGGGGATCACAAGGCCGATGGCCTTCGCCGCTCCCGTGGAGGCGGGAATCAGGTTGATCGCAGCCGCCCGTGCTCGCCGCAGGTCTCTGTGCGGCAGATCCTGCAGGCGCTGGTCGGCCGTGTAGGCGTGGATCGTCGTCATCAGCCCGTGCTTGATGCCGACCGTGTCGTTGACGACCTTCGCCACCGGCGCCAGGCAGTTGGTCGTGCAGGACGCATTGGAGATCACGTCGTGGCGCTCGCGGTCATAGACCTCGTCAAAGTTCACGCCCAGCACCACCGTCGCGTCGGGGTCCGTCGCCGGCGCTGAGATGATCACCTTCTTGGCGCCCTGCGCGAGGTGCTTGGCCGCGCTCCCGCGGTCGGTGAACAGACCCGTGGACTCGATCACCACGTCCACGCCCAGATCGCCCCATGGCAGCGCCGCCGGGTCGCGCTCCGCCAGCACCTGCAGCTCGGTCCCGTCGACCTCCAGCGCCCGCTCCCCGCTCGCGCGGACCGCGCCCGGGTAGGGGCCGAGGATCGAGTCGTACTTGAGCAGGTGCGCCAGAGTCCTGGAGTCGGTCAGGTCGTTGACCGCAACCCACTCGATCTCGCCCGCCAGCTCATCGCCGCGGGACTTGGCTGCACGGAACACGTTCCTGCCGATCCGACCGAACCCGTTGATCCCCACGCGTACCGCCAACTCGTCGCCTCCTGAAGCGAAAATGAACGATGCCGGGTCTTCAGGAGTCGCCACTCCATCGCCCGGCGTGCCCGAGGAGGCTATCAATGCCCTGCCCGCCGCCGTCAAGCTCGCCCGGCGCTCAGACGCCTCCCGGCGATCTGTCGATGTCGCGGTGGGCAACCGTCACGTCGAGCGTGTCGTTCTCGCGGTAGCGCTCCGCCAGGTGCTCGGCGATCGCCACCGAGCGGTGGCGCCCGCCCGTACACCCGATCGCTATCACCAGGTGCGCCTTGCCCTCGCCGACGTACTGTGAGAGTAGGAAGTCGAGCAGCGGGTTCAGCCTGTCATAGAGCGTCTCCAGGCGACCATCGCCGGCGATGTACTCGACCACCGCCGGGTCCAGGCCGGTGAGCTCGCGCAGCTCGGGCTCGTAGTGGGGATTGGCGAGGAAGCGCACGTCCAGCGCCACGTCCTCCTCGCGCGGGGGTCCGTGCTTGAAGCCGAAGCTCATGAACGTCACCGACAGGCGGCCCACGGTGTTGCGCGGCAGGAACTCCTCTGCGATCCGCTCGCGCAGGGTCGCCGCCGAGATGCCCGTCGTGTCGATCACCAGGTCGGCGCGCCCGCGAAGCGGCTCCAGCAGCGCGCGCTCTGCCGCCACTCCGCCCGCCACGCTGCCCTGCGGCGCCAGCGGATGGCGCCGGCGCGTCTCCTTGTAGCGCGTCACCAGCGCCTGCTCCGCGGCCTCCAGGAAGAGCACGTGGTGGCTCAGCCCGAGCGCGTCGAGATCGTCGACCACCGCTCGGAGCGCCTCAAAGTAAACGCCGCCACGGACGTCCGAGACGACCGCCGCGCGCTCGACCTTGGAGCCCTCGTGCACGAACAGCTCCACCAGCGAGCGGATCATCTCCGGTGGCAGGTTGTCCACGCAGAAGTAGCCCGCGTCCTCGAACACGTTCATCGCCGTCGACTTGCCCGCCCCCGAGAAGCCCGTGATCACGACGAAGTCCTCCAGGCGCGACTCGATCACCGGCTTGCCGGATTTGCCACTGGCGGCACGCAGCGGACGCAGGGGCCTGATCACGGCCATCGCGTGCATTGTGCCGCGACGCACGGACGCCCGTACCCACCGCATCGCGCTCAGGCTGAGCGCGTCGAGCCACTACACGCCCGCGCGATGCAGATACGCGTGAATATCCCTGCCCACCTTCGCCGGCAGCCCGGGCACAGCCTGCAGTTCCTCGCCCGAGGCAGCCACGACCGCCTCGGGCGAGCCGAAGTGCGTCAGCAGCGCGCGCTTGCGCGACGCTCCGATGCCGGGGAGCCCGTCCAGCAACGAGGTGGTCATCGCCCTGTCGCGGCGGGCGCGGTGGTGGGTGATCGCGAAGCGATGCGCCTCGTCGCGCACGCGCTGCAGCAGCTGCAGCTCGGGCGCGGAGTGATCGAGCACCAGCGGCGCGCTGCGCCCGGGCTGGAAGACCTCCTCGATGCGCTTGGCCAGCGACACGACCGTCACGCCGCGGTCGCGAAACCCCCCCAGCGGCCCGAGGCCCGCTGCCAGCTGTCCCTTGCCGCCGTCGATCACGACCAGGCTCGGCAACGACGCGAAGCTCTGGTCGTATGCCGGATCGTGCGGCGATATGTCCGCCTGACGCTCCCACTGGGCAAAGCGCCGTTGGAGGACCTCGGCCATCGAGGCGAAGTCGTCCGGGGCGCCCTCGGCGCTGCGGATCTTGAAGCGGCGGTAGTCGGACTTCTTCGGCGCGCCTCCCTCGAATACGACCATCGAGGCCACCGTGTGCGTCCCGCCCAGGTTGGAGATGTCGAAGCACTCGATGCGGACCGGCGGCGCGTCCAGCCCCAGCGCCTGCTGCAGGCCCTCGAGCGCCTGCACCCTGCTCTCGCGTCTGCGCTCCGCGCGCAGCCGCTCCTGGTCGAGCGCCAGCAGCGCGTTGCGCCGCGCGAGCTCGAGGATGCGGCGCTTCTCGCCGCGCTCGGCCGCGCGCAGCTCGACCGGACCGTCTCGACGGCTGGAGAGCGCCTGCGCCAATGCGGTTCGGGGCGAGTGGACCACCATCTCCGGCTGGACCACCAGCAGCGCCGGGATCGACGTCGCTCCGCCGTAGTACTGGAGCATGAACTCCTCCGCCACCTCCGCCAGCTCACGCTCCGCCTCGTTGGCCAGGTAGAAGGACTGGCGGTCGGAGAGCACCCCGTCGCGCACCTGGAAGACCTGCGCGTTGGCGTCGCGGCCATCGACCGCCACGGCGATCGCGTCGAAGGTGCCCACCGACTCGCTGGTCACGCGACGGCGCTCGAGCAGCGAGCGCACCGCCTGCAGTCTGTTGCGCTCGAGCGTGGCCTGCTCGAACTCCTGCTCAGCCGCCGCCGCCCGCATGCGGGCCTCGAGCCCGCGCTCGATCGCGGAGAAGCGCCCGTTGAGGAAGTCGATCACACCGTCGATGCTCTCGCGGTACTGCTCCCGGGTGACGTAGTCGACGCACGGCGCCCCGCAGCGCTTGATGTAGTAGTCCAGGCACGGGCTGCCGCTGCGCCGGCCCGGCTCCGTGCCGGTGCAGGAGCGGAACATGAACACCTTGGCGAGCACCTCGAGCGTCGAGCGGACCCGCTTGGCGTTCGAGTAGGGACCGAAGTAGGCC
>JBOGXX010000055.1:0-4308 GCA_050696475.1 Solirubrobacteraceae bacterium
CCGGCGGCGCGGTCGGCCGGCGCCCGCGCCCGAATGGCCGATCCGGTCGCGTCAGGACGAGCGCCGGGCGATGGGCGTCGCTGCGGGCGAGCCGCTCGAGCACCTCCGCGGCGAACTCGGATGTGCCGATGAAGACCGTGCTCAAGTCGGTGAGCCCGTGCCGGGCGCTACGCGGCGTCCGCGGGACGGGCCTGGCTGGGCGTCTGCGCCTCGCGCATGGCGCGCATCGCCTCCTTGCGCGCGTCTCGGGAGATACGGTCGAGGATCAGGACGCCGTTGAGATGGTCGATCTCGTGCTGGATCACCCGCGCCTCGAGCCCCTCGGCCTCGACCTCGACCTGCTTGCCGGTCTCGTCCCGGGCGCGCACGCGCACCTGCAGGTGGCGCTCGACCTCGACGTGCACCCCCGGCAGGCTGAGGCATCCCTCCTCGCCGAGCTCGCGCTCATCGCTTGCCCACTCGAGCACCGGGTTCACCAGCGCGGTCACCGGATCGTCGGCGTAAGCCTTGTATACGAGCAGCCGGTGAAGCACGCCCAGCTGCGTGGCGGCGAGCCCGACGCCGAGCGCGTCGTGCATGAGCTCGCCCATCTGCTGCACCTCGCGCTTCAGACCCTCGTCGTAGCGCTCGACCGGGAGCGCCGTGGCGCGCAGCACCGGGTCGCCGAACTTGCGCACGTGACGCAGCGCCGCGTCGCGCCGCGCCCGCGCCTGCTCATCGAGCTCGGCCGGCTCCGGCGCGTCCTGCTCGCGCTCGACCTCGACGTCCGCCTCCTCGGAGGCGGGCACCGGGATCCCCGCCGCTCCGTGCTCGGTTGTGCCTTCCTCGATGGACATCGATCCACCAGTCTATGAGCAGGGCCGCCCGGTGCGTAACGGCTGCCCGGCATTCGCCACACGGCGGGCGTCAGCGGCCAGCGGCGCACAGCGGGCACATGCTTGGAGCGCTCCTATTGGGGATCGACGTCGACGCTGAAGCTGACGCCGGCGTGCGAACGATTGGCGGCGAGCCTGCGCACGGCCTCCCCGACAGCGTGCACGGCCGGGCGCCGTTCGGCGGTCTTGAGAACCAGCACCTGACGCTCGCGCCCGCGCAGCCGGAAGAGCGACGCCGGCCCGAGCACGCTGGCGAGCGCAGCGCAGCCGCGCTCGCTGCGGGGAAGCCGCTCGGCCAGCTCCTCACGCAGCTCGACGGCGGCGGCACGGACGGCCGGCGCTTGCTCGCTGGCACAGACGATCCGGATCAGATGCGAGAACGGCGGATAGTTGAGCGCCTCTCGACGTTCGAGCTCACCTGCGATGAAGCCGTCGCTGTCGTGGCGTGCGGCATGTGCGATGGCTCGCGCCTCGGGCGCGATCGTCTGCACGAGCACGCGCCCGTGCACGCCGCGACCGGCGCGCCCGGCGAGCTGGGCGATCAATGCGAACGTCCGCTCCTCGGCACGGAAGTCGGGGAACCGCAGGGTGGCGTCGGCGTCGAGCACCACCCCGAGGGAGACGTCGGGGAAGTCATGACCCTTGGCGACCATCTGCGTGCCGATCAGGACGCCGCACGCGGCCTGCTCGAAGCGGCGCAGGACCGCGCCTGCGCCACGGTCCTCGCTGTCGGCGACGACGTCGGCGTCGAGGCGAAATACGGGGAAGCGCCCATCGTCGAGGATCAGCGCGAGGTCGTGCGCCAGGCGCTCGGTGCCTGCGCCATGGCGCGCGACGGAGGTGGAGGCGCAGTCGCAGCAGCGCGCGGGGACCTGCTCGCGGTGACCGCAGTGATGGCAGGCGAGATGGCGCTCGGCGCGGTGCAGCACGAGCGCGACGTCACATTCCGGACAGCTCCAGACGCGCCCGCACGAGCGACAGGAGAGGAAGTTCGACCATCCGCGCCGGTTGAGCAGGACGATCGCCTTGCCGCGCTCGGCGCGGACTTCGGCAAGGGCCTGCGCGGTGAGCCGATGCAGCCCCTGGGTCTCGCCGCGCATGTCGGCCACCTGCACTGGAGGTAGCGGGCGGCCGTCCACACGCCGCGTCAAACGGGAGACAAGCAGTCGCTTGATGCTCTCAGGACGAGGCGTGGCGCTGCCGAGCACGAGCACCGCGCCGGCGCGCCGCGCGCGCTCGGCTGCCACGTCGCGGGCGTCGTAGCGAGGGTCGCCCTCGTGCTTGTAGGAGGAGTCATGCTCCTCGTCGATCACGATCAGTCCGAGGTCCCCGATCGGCGCGAACACGGCCGATCTGGGCCCCACGCACACGCGCGCCTGTCCTTTGCGCAGGCGTCGCCACTCGGCGTAGCGCTGTGCGGGGGTCAGCCTGGAGTGCAGCACGGCGACGGTCTCGCCGAAGCGCTCGATGAAGCGCCCGACGATCTGTGGCGTGAGCGCGATCTCCGGGACGAGCACGATCGCGCCGCGTCCCTGCGCGAGCGCCGCGCCGGCGGCCTGCAGGTAGACCTCGGTCTTGCCCGATCCGGTGACTCCGTGGAGTAGGCGCTGCTCGGCCCGCCGCCGGGCCAGCGCGTCGAGCAGCGGGGCGAGCACGGCCCGCTGCTCATCGGTCAGCTCCGGTGCATCGGGGCTGCGGGCGCCGACGGCGAGATGGCGCGGGCGAGCGACCGCCCGGCGCTTGCGCCCGCTGAGTCGCCGCGCCGCCCCGGGGGGCAGCACGAGACCGAGCGCACGCGCGATCGTCGAGCAGTACTCGGCGGCGATCCATTCGGCGAGCTGCACGAGCTCGACGGGCAGCGCGGGCGGGCCGTCGTCGATCGCGCGTAATGGCGCGAGCAGCTTCTCATCGGCGACCTCGCTGCTGTCGGCGAGCCCGACGACGACGCCAAGAACCTCGCGGCGTCCAAACGGCACCACGAGCATCGAGCCGACGTCCACCTCGCCCCTGAACGCATCGGGAAGCCGGTAGTCGAACGGGCCGCGCAGGGCGCGAGCGGTGGTCATCGGCTCGACCCGGGCGATCGCCGATCGGGCGCGCTCCCGTGCGTCCACGTCCTCGACCTGGGCGATGTTCCCCACGTCGTGACCCTAGACCACGCTCAGGCGGCGGCGAAGCGGCCAGAACGCGGCCTGGCGCGGCTCAGAGGCCGACCGCCGAGCGCAACGCGTCGCCCTTGTCGGTGCGCTCCCAGCTGAAGTCCGCGTCGTGGCGGCCGAAGTGGCCGTAGGCGGCGGTCTTCTGGTAGATCGGCCGATGCAGCTTGAGCTCCTCGCGGAACGATCCGGGGCGCAGGTCGAAGACCTCATCGACCGCTCGCGCGATCTGCCCGCGCGTGAGTCCGTCTGCCTCGGTGCCGAACGTCTCGACCATCACAGAGACCGGGTGCGCCACCCCGATCGCATACGCGACCTGTACTTCAGCGCGCTCGGCGAGACCGGCGGCGACGATGTTCTTGGCCACCCAGCGCGAGGCGTAGGCGGCGGAGCGGTCGACCTTCGAGGGGTCCTTGCCGGAGAAGGCGCCGCCGCCGTGGCGGGCCATGCCGCCGTAGGTGTCGACGATGATCTTGCGCCCGGTCAGGCCGCAGTCGCCGACGGGACCGCCGACGACGAAGCGCCCGGTGGGGTTCACGAGGAAGTTCCTGCGCAGCTTGGCGGCGTCGTATAGCTGGCCGGGGAGGATCGGCTCGACGACGTGCTCCCAGAGGTCGTCGGGGATCAGCGCCTCGGAGCCCTCGCCGTGCTGCGTGGAGATCAGGAGCTTTTCGATCTCGACCGGCTTGCCGTCCAGATAGCGCACGCTGACCTGGGTCTTGCCGTCGGGGCGCAGGTAGTCGAGCGTGCCGGCCTTGCGCACCGCGGAGAGGCGCTCGGCGAGCCGGTGTGCGAGCGAGATCGGCAGCGGCATCAGCGTGTCGGTCTCGTTGGTGGCGTAGCCGAACATCATCCCCTGGTCGCCCGCGCCGGCCACATCGAGCTCGTCGTCGTCACCGGCGTCGGTGCGCGCCTCGTAGGCCTTGTCGACGCCCTGAGCGATGTCTGGGGACTGCTTGTCGATCGCGTTGAGCACCGCACAGGAGTCGGCCGAGAACCCGAGGTCCGCGTCGGTGTAGCCGATCTTGCGGATCGTCTCGCGCGCTATCTCCTGGATGTCGACGTAGGTGTCCGTGGAGATCTCACCCGAGACGACGACCAGGCCCGTGTTGACGAGCGTCTCACACGCGACGCGGCCGTACGGATCGTCCTTGAGGACGGCGTCGAGGACGCCGTCGGAGATCTGGTCGGCGATCTTGTCCGGGTGACCTTCGGTCACCGACTCGGACGTGAAGAGGAACTCGTTGTAAGAAAGCTGGGTCATTTGACTCCGGAAT
>JBOGXX010000056.1:0-3844 GCA_050696475.1 Solirubrobacteraceae bacterium
CTCCAAGAGCGACATGGAGCAGATGCAGAAGGCCGGCACGGAGCTGAGCGAGCGCGGCATCCTGCACGAGGTCCGCGTCATGTCGGCCCATCGCGAACCCGATCTCGTGTCCGAATACGCGAAGAACTCGCGCATGCGCGGGCTGCGAGTGATCATCGCGGGCGCCGGCATCTCCGCGGCGCTGCCGGGTGCCCTCGCTGCGCACACCGAGCTGCCCGTGATCGGCGTGCCGCTGTCCGGGCGCCTGAGCGCCGCCGGCGGGCTCGACGCGATCCTCTCGATCGTGCAGATGCCCCCGGGCGTGCCCGTCGCGTGCGTCGGCCTGGACAACCCGCGCAACGGGGCGATCCTCGCCGCACAGATCCTCGGCTCCTGAGCCGCGAGGGCCCCGGCGCGGGCCGGCGGCGATAATCACTGCAGTGATCGACCGCTACACCCGTCCCG
This sequence comes from Solirubrobacteraceae bacterium, assembly GCA_050696475.1. Taxonomy (GTDB): domain Bacteria; phylum Actinomycetota; class Thermoleophilia; order Solirubrobacterales; family Solirubrobacteraceae; genus Palsa-744. The sequence goes on from JBOGXX010000056.1 coordinate 445, forward strand.
AGCTCGGTTCCCTGTGGAGCGACCGCGCGCGCATGGAGGCCTGGCGCGAGGTGGAGCTGGCCGCCTGCGAGGAGCTGGCCGGGCTGCTGGGAGAGGAGGGGCCCACCGGCGCTGAGCTGGCGGCGATTCGCGGGGCGAGCTTCACCGTGGAAGCGGTCGCGGAGCGCGAGCGCGTGACCGACCACGACCTGGCGGCGTTCGTGGACGTGCTCGGCGCGTCGGTCGGCGCGGCGGGACGCTGGATCCACTTCGGGCTGACGTCCTCCGACGTGCTCGACACCGCGCTCGCGCTGCAGCTGCGCGCGGCAGGCGCGCTGATCGTGTCCGGCGCCGAAGCGCTCACCGCGGCGCTCGCCGAACGCGCGCGCGAGCACGCGGACACCCTGTGCGTGGGCCGGACCCACGGCGTGCACGCCGAGCCGACGACGTTCGGGATCAAGCTCGCCGGCTTCGCCTTCGAGGCGCACCGCAACGCGGCGCGCCTGCAGCGCGCCTTCCAGCAGATCGCCGTCGGCGCCGTGTCCGGCGCGGTGGGCACCTACGCCGCCACCAGCCCCGAGTTCGAGGCGAGGGTGCTGGCGCGGTTGGACCTCGCACGCGAGCAGGTCTCCACGCAGGTGGTGCCGCGCGACCGCCACGCGGAGCTGCTCAGCGCGATCGCGCTCGCCGGCGCCGGGCTCGAGCGCTTTGCCACCGAGCTCCGCCACCTGCAGCGCACCGAGGTGCGCGAGGCGCAGGAGCCGTTCCGCGCCGGGCAGAAGGGCTCCTCGGCGATGCCGCACAAGCGCAACCCGATCAAGAGCGAGCAAATCTCAGGGCTCGCGCGCGTCCTGCGCGCCAACGCCCAGGCGGCGCTCGAGAACGTCGCGCTGTGGCACGAGCGCGACATCTCGCACTCCTCCGTCGAGCGCGTGATCCTGCCCGACTCCACGATCCTGCTCGATTACCTCCAACACCGCGCGATCGCGCTCGTGCGGGACATGAGCGTCGATGCCGAGCGCATGCGCTCCAACCTCGAGCTCACGCACGGCGCTCTCTTCTCCCAGCGGCTGCTGCTCGCGCTCGTCGAGGCCGGCTCCTCTCGTGAGGACGCCTACCGCGTCGTGCAGGAGCTCACCCAGCGTGCCTGGGACGACGGCGTCCAGCTGCGCGAGCTGCTCGGCGCCGACGAGCGCGCCGCCGGCCTGGATCTGGAGGAGATCTTCGACTACTCGCACTACACCCGCCACGCCGCCGAGATCCTCGCGCGCCTCGAGGAGATCGCCTGAGCGCGGCGTCTGCCTGAGCGCGGCGTCTGTCTGAGCGCGGGTCGCCTGGGTGTTTCGCTAGCATCGCCAAACGTGACCGCCTCGCTCGCCGATCTGCCCCTAATCGCCAGTGGGAAGGTCCGCGAGATGTACGACCTGGCGGGCGCCGACGGCGTGCCGCAGACCGGCGGCGCGGCGCCGCTGCTGATGGTCGCAAGCGACCGGATCTCCACATATGACGCAGTGCATCCCACGCCGATCCCTGACAAGGGCAAGGTGCTCACGGGGCTGTCCGTGTTCTGGTTCGCCAGGACAGCCGGGATCCTCGCCAACCACCTGATCTCCGCCACCGACGGCGTTCCCGAGCAGGCCCGCGGGCGCGCGCTGGTCGTGCGCCGGCTGCGGATGCTGCCCGTCGAGTGCGTCGTGCGGGGGTACATCACCGGCTCCGGCTGGAAGGACTACCAGGCGAGCGGATCGGTCTCCGGGATCGCGCTGCCGGAGGGTCTGCGCGAGTCCGAGCGTCTGCCCGAGCCGATCTTCACGCCCAGCACCAAGGCGGACGTGGGTCATGACGAGGCGATCGACTTCGAGGGCGCCGTCGAGCTCGTGGGCGATCGGGCGCTGATGGAGCGGGTCAGGGATGCCTCGATCGAGCTTTACTCGTTCGCCGCCGAGCACGCCCGCGCCAACGGCGTGATCCTCGCGGACACCAAGTTCGAGCTCGGCCTGGACGACGGCGCCGGCAACGGCAGCGGACCGGCGCTGGTCCTGGGCGACGAGGTCCTCACCCCCGACTCCTCGCGCTACTGGCCCGCCGAGACCTACGAGGTCGGGCGCGGGCAGCCGAGCTTCGACAAGCAGTACGTGCGCGACTGGGCCTCGAGCAGCGGCTGGGACAAGCGCCCGCCCGCGCCGGCGATCCCCGAGGATGTCGTCGCCGGCACCCGCGCCCGCTACGTGGAGGCCTACGAGCGGATCGCCGGCGAGCCATTCCAGGCGTGGCTGGACCGCACAGGCGCAGTCGCCGACGCAGGCGAGCAGAGCGCCGGCGGCGCTCTGTGAACGGGAGGGCCGGCAGCGCATGAGGGCCCGTGTCCTGATCCGCCCCAAGGCCGGCATCCTCGATCCCCAGGGCGTTGTCGTCGAGCGCGCGCTGCCGGCGCTCGGCTTCGCCGGTGTCGGCAACGTCCACGTCGGACGGCTTGTGGAGCTCGATGTCGAGGACGCCGCGCAGCTGGAGCCGATGTGTCAGAAGCTGCTCGCCAACCCGCTCGTCGAGGACTACGAGGTCGAGCTTCTCGACGCCGGCGCCTGAGGCGACGTGCTTTTCGGTGTCCTGCGGTTCCCCGGGTCCTGCGATGAGATCGATGCGCTGAACGCCGCGCGTCGCGTCGGTGACGCGGAGCTGATCTGGCACGCCGACAGCGATCTCAAGGGCGCCGACGCGATCATCGTCCCAGGTGGCTTCTCCTACGGCGACTACCTGCGTGCGGGCGCGATCGCGCGCTTCTCTGCGGCAATGGAGTCGGTGGTCGCGTTCGCCCGCGACGGTGGGCTGGTGCTGGGGATCTGCAACGGCTTCCAGGTTCTCTGCGAGGCGCACCTGCTCCCGGGCGCGCTGCTGGGCAACGCGAATCTGCGCTTCACGTCTCGACAGGTCGAGCTCGAGGTGCTGCGCAGCGGCTGCGCATCTACGCGCGCCTGCTCGCCCGGAGAGCACCTGAGCATCCCCGCCAAGCACGCGTGGGGGCGCTATTACGCGGACCGGGAGACGCTCGCCGCGATGGACAGCCGCGGGCAGATCGTCCTCAGATACGCGCTCGGTGAGAACTTCAACGGCTCGCTGCAGGACATCGCCGGCGTGTGCAACCAGGCGGGCAACGTGTTCGGCCTGATGCCCCACCCCGAGCACGCCGTCGAGGAGCTGACCGGCGGCTCGGCCGATGGGCTGAAGATCTTCCAGTCGATGCGTCTGGCCGTCGAGGGTGCGGTTGCCTGATGCAGGCTCACACGGACTCACCCACCGTCGAGGACGCGCTGGCGCTCGGGTTGAGGCGCGCCGAGTACGAGCTCGTGTGCGTCAAGCAGGGACGCGCGCCAAACCTCCTGGAGCTGGCGATGTACTCGCTGCTGTGGAGCGAGCACTGCGC
>JBOGXX010000057.1:0-5879 GCA_050696475.1 Solirubrobacteraceae bacterium
AGCTCGGGAGACTCGGCGAGCTTCTTCAGCGCGCGTTGCTCGAGCTGGGACGCACGCTCGGCTGAGAATCCGAGCCTTTTGCCGATCGCGGTAAGCGTCTGTGGCTCCTCGCGGCCGGTGCCGAAACGAAGCGTGAGCACGGTCCGCTCGGTGTCGGGCAGCTGGGAGATCGCTCGGTGCACGATCCGCTCGCGCTCGTTGTCCCAAGCGGTCTCCTCGGGAGCCTCGGCGTCGGAGGGCAGCAGGTCGCCAAGGGCGGTGTCACCGTCTTCGCCGACCTGCTGGTCAAGGCTGACCAGGGCCGCGCGCTGGTGGCGAACCTCCTCCACCTGCTCGATCGGCAGGCCGGTCTCCTCTGCCAGCTCCTCGATCGTGGGCTCGCGTCCGAGTCGCACCGAGAGCTCGCGCTCGACCCGTCCGACCTTGCGCGAACGCTGGGCGACATGCACGGGCAGGCGGATCGTGCGTCCTGAGTTCTCCAGGCCGCGCTGAATCGCCTGACGGATCCACAGCGTGGCGTAGGTGGAGAAGCGAAAGCCCTTGCGCCAGTCGAACTTCTCGCTCGCCCGGATCAGGCCGAGCATGCCCTCCTGGACGAGGTCGCCCAGGGGCAGGCCCTGGTTCTGGTAGCGCCGGGCGTTGGATGCGACGAGTCGCAGGTTGGAGTTGACCAGCAGTTCCTTCGCCTGCAGGTCTCCGCGCTCGATTCGCTTGGCCAGGTCGATCTCTTCGGCGGGCGTGAGCAGCGGGTAGCGGCGGGAGTGGGCCAGCAGCTGGTCGACGGCCTCGGGAATGAACGTGTCCGGGGTGCTGACGTCGAGCCGCTCGATCGGGCTGTCGAGCCGCTCCGCGGCGACGCTGACGGGCTCGACGTCGGCGACGGTCTCGTCGGTCTCGACGTCGGGCTCGAGCGTGAGGGTGGTGTCTGTGGGGGAGTCAGTCATGTGCGTCCTTCTAATCCGATGCTGAGAGTCGGAATTATAGGCTGCAATAGTTGCGTTGTCAACCATTCCTACTCAATCCGGCTCTCGACTAGGTCGTTCGACACGCGGTATGGCCTTACCTTCCCGGCACGACAGAAAGTAAAGTGCCCGCATTGGTGCCACCTAAAACCCGCGGGCGGGCGAAAAGGAGCGAGAAGCAAGACCCGTCGATCTACCCACGTATATCGGCCGCCGGGCACATAATTTTGAGCCCAGGCGGATAAGCTCGGCATATGAGCATCGACCTTTCCGGCCGGGTGGTGGCTGTAACGGGCGCCTCCTCTGGCATCGGGGAGGCCACGGCGCTCGCGTGCGCGCATGCCGGAGCGGCCGTTGCGCTCGCCGCTCGGCGTACCGAGCGCATCGAGGCACTCGCTCAGCGCATCGTCGCCGAAGGCGGCACGGCGGTGCCAGTGACCGCGGACGTCGGCGAGGAGGAGCAGGCGCGTGCGTTCGTGGCGCGCGCGCACTCCGAGCTGGGCCGGCTCGACGTGCTCGTCAACAACGCCGGCGTGATGTTGCTGGGACCGATCGAGAACGCGCCGACAGAGGAGTGGCGGCGGATGATCCACGCCAATGTGCTCGGCGTGCTCTACTGCACGCACGCGGCGCTCGGGCTGATGCGCGAGCAGGGCGGCGGCCACATCGTCAACGTCAGCTCCGTCGCCGGGCGCATCGCGCGAGCCGGGTCGGGCGTCTACAACCTGACCAAGTTCGGGGTGGGTGCGTTCTCTGAGTCGCTGCGCCAGGAGGGCGTGGCGATCGGCGTGCGCGTGACCCTGATCGAGCCCGGCGCCGTCGCCACCGAGCTCCCGGGCCACAACCGCGAGGAGGTCCTCGAGCAGATGGCCAAGCGCTTCGCGGGCGTCACACCGCTCGCCGCCGATGACATCGCCGCGGCCGTCCTCTACGCGATCGGCCAGCCGGAGAACGTGAGCATCAACGAGGTCCTCGTCCGCCCAAGCGGCCAGGCGGGCTAGCGCCGCCCTCCCCACAGAGCCGGCCCTTCCAACCGCGCGGCGGTGGACAGCGGCTCCCGCGGTCAGGCAAAGCCCCTCTCGGTTCAGGCGCCCACGCGAAGCCTCGCGTCTGAGCCGAGACGACCGAAACGCTAGTGCCACTGCGTCGTCCGCCAGTTGTCGGTCGGCGACTCGGGGGCGAGCCACGGCGGCAGCGCCAGCTCCAGCCGGGCGCCGAGCGCGTTGATGTAGGGCTCGTAGGAGGCGCGCATCCTCTCCAGGCGCACGTTCATCGTCTCCAGGTCGGTGGCAGCCTCGACCCCGACGGCGCCGAGCTGGCGCAGGAGCTCTTCGAGATCGCCACGCGCCAGGCGGTCCTCGGCGGGGGGAAGCGGCTCGACGTGGAAGCTGTAGCTGAGGTCGACGACCGCGTGGCGCGCGATCGCGTAGGTGAAGCGGGCGGAATCGACGGTGCCGGGCGGAGCGGCGGCGATCGTCAACGCGCAGGCGTCGAGGACGGTGCACATCGCAGACAGCCAGTTCTGGTTGACGTGCTGGGAGCGGAAGTACGCGAGCACGGGGTAGGCCAGGTGCGTCTCCATGAGCTCCGCGACCCACGTCTCCCAGCCGCTGAGATAGCGATTGAGCGCGGGCCACCCGTCGCGCTGGGTGGAGCGGATCACCAGGCGTCCGGCGCTCGGCGGCGAGCCGGCGCGCGCGTCGAGCTGTGAGACGGTCGCCTCGCGGCGCGAGAACGCCTGGTAGAGCGCGGGCAGGTAGCCAATCACGATCGCCAGCACCGCCAGCCCGGTGCCGGCATCGATCACCTGGATGGCCCTCGCGAAACTCGTCTGGGCGCTCAGCGCGGACGGCCCGTCGGTCGTCATCGTTGCGGCACTGAAGTACACGTCGTCGCCGAAGCCGACGGCGGCGCGCATCGGGCCCAGGTGCGATCCGTTCGACCACTGCAGGCAGGCGTAGCCGAGCATCAGTGCGGCCACCCACAGGACTAGGTTCAAGAGCAGGCCGAACGGGCCGAACATGCCGAGCATTGTGTCGGCCGTCTGCGCCGGCATCGAGCGGGCCAGCCGCCGCCACGGCAGCCATGCGTAGTTGAACACCGAGCGCACGATCCGGGGGTCGCGCTTGACCCGACGCGGCAACAGGAAGGAGAAGAAGATCTCGGCGAGCATCAGCCCCACCAGCGCTGCACCGAGGACGCCGACCAGGATCCGCAACATCGGCTGACGATATGGAGCGCCGAGGACGGCACCGTGCCGACAGGCGCTGTCCGATCCGTGCCCACGGGCGCTGCGCGATCCGTACCGAGGGGCGCTGCCTCGCTCGTGCCGGCGGCTCAGCTCTCCCTCGAGAAGGAGGGGCTGGGCTCGATCGCGAGCAGGCCGCCGTCGAGGTGATCCACCTGAAGCGTCGCGTGCTCGATCCCGAAGCGCGCCGCGAGCATCCCAGCCATCTCCCGCCGCGCCTGGTGGCAGTCGCGCTCGAGCTCGACGAGCACGTGCGCGGAGAGCGCGGGAAAGCCGCTGCTGATTTCCCACACGTGCAGGTCGTGCACCTCGACGACGCCCGCCTGCGCGACGAGCGCCTCGCCGACGGCCCGCGGTTCGAGACCCTCCGGCGCAGCCTCCAGGAAGACCCGCCCGGAGGCCTTCACCAGCGAGTAGCCTGAGCGAACCATCAGCGCGGCGATCAGCAGCGAGACGATCGGATCGGCGCGCTGGAAGCCGGTGATCAGGATCACGCCCGCGGCGAGCGCCGTGCCGATGAAGCCGTAGAGGTCCGTGAGCACATGCCGGAAGCTGCCCTCGAGGTTGAGGCTCCGGCGGGAGGCACCGGCGAGCAGCCATGCGGCGGCGAGGTTGACGAGGATGCCCGCGAGGGCGACGATCAGGATCGCCATGGCATGCACGTGGGGCTGTGCGATCAGCCGGCGGATGGCCGCGTAGGCGATGAAGGCGGCGAGGACCAGCAGCGTCACGCCGTTGGCCTGTGCGGAGAGGATCTCCACACGGCGGAAGCCGAACGTCATCGCGCCCTTCGGCGGGCGCGCAGCCAGCCCCAGCGCGAGCAGCGAGAAGCCGATCGCGCCCGCGTCGGTGAGCATGTGAGCGGCGTCGGAGAGCAGCGCGAGCGAGTGGGCGAGCACCCCCGCCGCGATCTCCACGGCCATGAAGGCGAGGATCAGCCCGAGCGCTCCTGCCAGGCGCCGTGCGTCGGTGGCGGAGCCGGCGGCTTGTGAGTGCGAGGCGTGGGAGTGCGCCATCGGCTGCTCACGATACGACGCGAGCTGTGCGGCTGCATGCACGCCGCCGTCGCGACGCTGACGCAGCCGCGGGGCCTCGCGGCGCACGCCGGGAGGGGAGCCATAGTCTCTGACGATGGCGCACGGGGGTGAGAGCGAGCACACGCTCACGCAGCGGGGAACGACGGTGGTGTCGATCGCAGCGGCGGGGCTGCTCCTCGCGCTGAAGCTGGGCGTGGGCCTGGCGACCGGCAGCCTCGGACTCGTCTCCAGCGGGATCGAGTCCAGCGGCGACGTGGTCGCAGCGGCGCTGACGTTCTTCGCGGTGGGGCTCGGGGGCCGGCCGGCCGACTTCGACCACCCCTACGGCCATCGCCGCGCGGAGAACCTCGGTGCGCTCGGCGAGGCGGCACTGCTCCTGGGAGGCGGCGTGCTGGTCAGCATCGAGGCGATCACACGTCTCAGCGACGGCAGCGGGGCAACCAGGATCCACTGGTATGAGTACGCCGTGATCGGCGTGGCGCTGGTGCTCGAAACGAGCCGCATGGGCGTCGCGCTGGCGGGCGCGCGCCGCTACCAAAGCGCGGCGCTGCGCGCCAACGCGCTGCACTTCGCGGGCGACATCGCCGGATCGCTGGCGGTGCTGGCAGGCCTGCTGGCGGTGCGCGCGGGCATGCACGAGGGCGACTCGCTCGCGGCGCTGGTGGTTGCGGCGATCATCTTTGCGGCGGCGACGCGGCTGATCGCCAGCAACACCAACGCGCTGATGGACCACGTGCCGGCACAGACACGCGCGGCTGCCGAACGGGCGATTGCCGAGCTCGGCGAGGACGTCGAGCTCGATCGCCTGCGGCTGCGCGAGTCGGCGGGGCGCTACTTCGCCGACGTGGTCGTGAGCGTGCCCGCGGGACAGGCTGTGGTCGAGGGCCATCGGGCGGCCGATCTCGTGGAGAGCGCGCTCGAGCGCGCACTGCCGGGCAGCGACGTGGTCGTGCACGTGGAGCCGCGCAACCGGGGCCTGGACCTGCGCGACCGGATCCTCGCGATCGCGCTCTCCGAGCCGCTGGTGAAGGAGGCACACGACATCACGATCTTCGAGCAGCACAGGTCCAGGAGCGTTTCGCTGCACCTGAAGTTCCCGGCGGACATCGACCTGCGCGCCGCACACGAGACGGCCGAGCGCGTCGAGCAGGCGATCCGCACGCGGCCTGGCGTGACCGACGTGCAGACGCACCTGGAGCCACTCGAGCGTCCGCTGGCGGCCGGGCGCCAGGGGGAGCGACCCGAAGCCGAGACGCTGAGCTCGATCGAGCGACTGGTGCGCGAGCGCGCCGGCAGTGACCCGCGGAGGGTCCGGCTGCTCGCGACCGAAGCCGGGCTGGTCCTGTTCCTGACGCTCGCGGTCGAGCCCGATGAGTCCCTCACCGAAGCACACCGCCTCGCCGGCGAGCTCGAGGAGGAGCTGCGCCAGCAGATCTCCGGGCTGGTCGACGTCGTCGTGCACACCGAGACGTGAGGCGCCACCGAGTCAGTCGTCGGCGAGGCGACGCAGCAGCGCGAGCGCGCGCTCGAGCACCGCGCGCTCCTGTGCGGTCAGATCCTCGGAGATCGCGAGCGCGAGCCATCCCTCGCGCTGACGACGATCGTCTGCGAGCGTCCGGCGGCCCTCGTCGG
>JBOGXX010000058.1:0-3363 GCA_050696475.1 Solirubrobacteraceae bacterium
TCGCGATCCTGACCAAGGCCGAGGTGATCACCGAGGAGATGGGCCTGAAGCTGGAGAACACCCAGCTCTCCCAGCTCGGTCGTGCCCGTCGCGTCGTCGTGGCGAAGGACAACACCACGATCGTCGACGGCGCCGGTGAGGCCGGGGCGATCAAGGGCCGCATCAACCAGATCAAGGCCGAAATCGAGAACACCGACTCGGACTTCGATCGCGAGAAGCTGCAGGAGCGCCTGGCAAAGCTCTCCGGCGGCGTCGCCGTGGTGAAGGTCGGCGCGGCGACCGAGACGGAGATGAAGGAGAAGAAGCACCGCGTCGAGGACGCCCTGCAGGCAACCCGGGCGGCGCTCGAGGAGGGCATCGTGCCCGGCGGTGGCGTTGCGCTGCTGCAGGCCGCATCGGCTGTCACGGTGAGCGAGAACGGCGCCTCGGCGGACGGCTCAGACGACGAGCGCACGGGCGCTCGCATCGTTCTGCGCGCGCTCGAGGAGCCGCTGCGTCAGCTGGCCGAGAACGCGGGCCTGGAGGGCTCCGTCGTCGTCAACGATGTGCGCAAGGCCAAGAAAGGCAACGGCCTGAACGCCTCCACGAACGAGATCGTCGATCTCGTCGCCGCAGGCATCATCGACCCGGCGATGGTCACGCGCTCCGCGTTGCAGAACGCGGCGTCGATCGCCAAGAACATCCTCACCACCGAGGCGATCGTCGCCGAGGTCCCCGAGAAGGAAGGCGCCGGTCCCGGCGGAGGCATGCCGGACATGAGCGGCATGATGTAACAGGTCGTTTCGCGGGGCCTGGCCGGCAACCCGGCCGGGCCCCGCACTCAGCTACGCCACGGCGCTGACCGGCCGCGGCCCCTCGCCGACATACTTGGCCGTCGGCCTGATGAGCTTCGCCTCGCGCTTCTGCTCGAGGATGTGAGCTGACCAGCCGGCCACGCGCGCGCAGGTGAACATCGGCGTGAAGAGCTCCGGCGGGACTTCAGCGAGGTCCAGGATCACCGCGGACCAGAACTCGACGTTGGTGGCGAGCACACGGTCGGGCCTGCGCGCATGGAGCTCCGCCAGCGCGGCCTTCTCCAGCGCCTCGGCGGCCTCGAAGCGCGGAGAGCCCAGCTCGGAGGCCGTCCGCCGCAGCACCCGCGCTCGCGGGTCTTCGGCGCGGTAGATGCGGTGCCCGAAGCCCATCAGCCGCTCACCGCGGTCGAGGGCATCGGACACCCACTTCTCGGCGTCGCCGCTCTGTTCGACTTCCTCGAGCATCTTCAAGACGCGGGAGGGCGCTCCGCCGTGCAGCGGACCTGAAAGCGCACCCACGGCGGCGGACAGCGCGGCAGCGACGTCGGCGCCGGTGGACGCGACCACGCGCGCGGTGAACGTTGACGCGTTCATCCCGTGCTCGGCGGCGGAAACCCAGTAGGCGTCGATCGCCTTGACGTGATCGGGGTTCGCCTCACCGCGCCAGCGGATCAGGAAGCGCTCGGGGATCGTCTTGCCCTCGTCGATCTCAGACTGCGGGACCGGTGGCTGGCCGGATTCTCGCGCGGACTGTGCGACGAACGACAGCGCCATGACCGCCGCGCGCGCGAGGTTGTCGCGCGCCTCCTCGTCGGTTATGTCGATCAGCTGTCCAAAGCCCCACTCGGGGGCGAGCATCGCGAGCGCCGATTGGACGTCGACGCGGTGGTCGCCCGAGCGCACTGTCAGCGCGTGCGGTTCTGCGGGGGGAAGGCCCGGCTTGAAGTGGCCATCTACGAGTAGGCCCCACACCTGCTCGTAGGGCACCGCGCCCACGAGCTCCTCGATGTTGACGCCTCGGTAGCGCAGCGCGCCGCCCGCTTTGTCGGGCTCTGCGATCTCAGTCGCGAAGGCGACCACGCCTTCAAGGCCTGACTGGACCTCCGGTGGTGTCTGTACCGCGCTCATGGCACTCGCTTTCTGGGCTTGATGCTTGACGGGTGGCTGCCTTGTGAGCAGGCCGATATCTTCGCAGGACTGCATGCTCGAGTGGGCGCTCCCGTGACGTCGAGGGCAAGCCCAAGCCCGCGGACTCAGCCGCTTCCGAGCACGGCGGCCATGCGCTGTGGCTTGACTCCGAGCGCTTCCGCGTCGGCGGCGCCTCGTTGGGAGGTCATCGCCACCTCCATCAGCTCGGCCTCGTCCCAGGTGGCGAACGTCGCTGCTCCCCACAGACGCTCCAGCAGGCGCAGGGCGCGCGAGACGATCGGAGTGGGCACGTGCAGCAGCGGGCGCTTGCGACCGATGGAGCGAACGACCGTGCGCACGATGTCCTCGTGGCTGAGCGTTTCCGGTCCGGCGAGCTCGAAGCGCTGGTGGCCCGTGTCTCCCGGTGCTCTCAGCGCCGTGATCACGCAGCCGACGACATCCTCGGCCCAGATCGGCTGAAACGGCGCTCGACCTCGTCCCGACACCGGCATCAGCGGCAGCAACGCCAGCCGTTCGAGCAGCGTCAGCCACGGATCGCCGGGCGCATAGACGATCGAGGGCGCGAACACGATCGAGCGCAGATCGGCCTCCCGCACCGCCTGCTCGGCGAGCGCCTTCGCACGCAGCAGGCGCGTGCGGTGATGGCTCGAGGCGCCCAGGGCCGAGAAGAACACGAAACGCTCGACGCCCTGGCGCTCGGCCGCCTCGACCATCCGCCAGGTGGCGATGCCGTTGAGCTCCTCGATCGAGCTCTGCGGCTGGTCGCGAATCGACGCGGCCAGATGCACCACCGTCTGTACGCCGCGCAGCGCGTTGCGAAACGAAGGCGGATCGGTCAGGTCGCCGAGCGCGATCTGGACACGAACCCGTTGCGCGCCCAGGCGGCGCGGATCGCGTACCAGACAGCGGACCTCCGTGCCTTCCGCCAGCAGGCGCGGTAGCAGCGTGGAGCCGACCAGGCCGGTCGCGCCGGTAAGGAGCAGCATCGTCCGTACAATATGCCTCTCCTGAGCCTGACCTCCCGCAAATCGACTCGAGAAAGAAGCGAATGGCCTACGTAATCGCAGAGCCGTGCATCGGCACCAAGGACAATTCCTGTGTCGAGGTGTGTCCCGTGGACTGCATCCACCCGACGCCCGACGAGCCCGGGTACGACGCGGCGGAGATGCTCTACATCGACCCGGAGGAGTGCATCGACTGCGACGCCTGCGTCGAGGCCTGCCCGGTTGACGCCTGCTTCGCAGAGGACCAGCTTCCGGACGAATGGAAGAAGTACGCAGGACTGAACGCCGAGTACTTCGCCGCATAGTTCTCAACTTCTGAGATTGAACAAAAAAGAGCCCCGGCGTCATGCCGGGGCTCTTTTTTTTGTCTGGGTCCTCTTGGGGAGAGGGATCTTGCTTTGGGGAGGATGCTGACC